>NZ_JACOOD010000008.1:0-141357 GCF_014287405.1 Bacteroides sp. NSJ-48
CTGTTAAGGACACTTGGGCAGATGTCAATCTCAACGAGTGAGTTCTGCCAGATAATAGGCAGGATGAGATTATATCAAGCTCTTACACCCAACCAACAGAAACGCTTACCTCGTCTATTGCTGGGAGACAGTCAAATTAATGCAGCTTGTAGAGCATTCGTTTCTGATGTGAATTTCAAGAGTACTGGGGACAGCATTACAGGCTGGCAGCTCTTAAACCTGCTCAATGGTTCTGTAAAGTCAAGTTACATTGATAACTTCTTGGAGAGGAATCTTAACTGTACAGAGTTTGTACAAGGCATTCAACGTGCCAAATTAGGAGATAGTGAATACGCTTGGTTCTTGGGCTGAGTGGATTGTTGATTGAGAGAGGAAGGGACATCATTAAGTTGGTGTCCTTTCTTTATTTCTACCAACTTATTAAACATTGTACATTATGGATATAGATTATACTGTGGGTGAAGTGGAACTGTCCTACAAACCAAAATTTAAAAGTCTGCATCAAGTAACTTGTTCAGAGGATGCTTATAAATACTTGCTTCCTACCTATAAGGAGGGTACAATCTGTTACAAAGAATACTTCAAAGTACTGTTTCTTAACCAAGCCAAGCAAGTTTTAGGTTACACTCTTATATCAGAGGGTGGAATTACTGAAACTTGTGCTGATGTAAGAGTAATTCTACAAGCTGCATTGCTCACCAATTCAGTAGCCATTATCCTTGCACATAATCATCCAAGCGGTAATCTGAAACCAAGCAGGCAGGATATGGAGATTACTAAGCAAGTCAAGGATGCAGCCCAACTTATGAGAATTACAGTTTTAGACCACCTCATACTTACAGATGCAGGATATTACAGCTTCGCTGATGAAGGACAGTTATAGCGTATCATCTTGAAAAGGACATTCAATTTTTAAGTTGGGTGTCCTTACTTACATAAGCTGAATGTTCGTTCAGCATTTGTAACCAACTATTAATAATTGTGAATTATGAAGACATACATAGCATATCTAAGGCAATCCACCATGAAGCAACAAATCTCAGGTCTTGGTGTAGAAGCACAACGAGAGATTATACACAACCATGTGAAGAACCAGCCTATACTTGTTGAGTACATTGAAACGGAGAGTGGGAAGAAATCTAATAGACCTCAACTTCTTGCAGCTTTGGCGATGTGCAGGAAAACCAACTCTATTCTGATTGTAGCCAAATTGGATAGACTATCAAGAAATGTAGCGTTTACTTCCAAGCTGTTGGAGAGTGATGTTGAGATTGTGTTCTGTGACTTTCCACAAGCCAACAGATTAATTCTGCATATCATCAGCAGCATAGCCGAATATGAAGCAGGATTAATCAGTCAGAGAACCAAACAGTCACTTCAAGCCAAAAAAGCAAGGGGTGTAAGGCTCGGTAAATCGGAGAACTTGATGAGTAAATTTGAACAAGCTGTTCAACATAGTATCATTACCAACAAGGCTAAAGCAGATAACAATCCAAATAACATGAGAGCGATAGCACTGTTACGGTCGCTGTCAATGCAAGGCAAATCATTATCTGAAATGACTTGTCTGTTGAATGAGCAAGGCTTTGTTACATCTAAGGGATGCAAGTTTCAGATTACACAAGTCAAGAGATTACTTGTCAGAGCAGGGTTGATGTAGTGAAATCACTTTGAAAGGCAGGACAAATTTAGAGCAAGGTTAGTCTTATATACCCCAATCCAAGTTTGTCCTGCCTCTAAATTCAGTCGGAGAAATTGACTTTAGCTTTATAAATCCATGTGGGTAACAAATTCTAAAATTCACTTCTTATAAGGGGAATTACCATTTTGATACCCGCATGGATTTACAGAGTATGGATGCAAATCTTATTAAATATCCCGTTCAGACCATGTTTGAGAGCATGGAAGTTACTATTAATCCTCACTTCATGCCTATTAATTTAGAACCTTTCGCTATCTTTGCACCAATTCCAATGAACTGATGCGTCAAGGAGTTGGAAGGACATATTTAACGAAAGGTGTTATTGAAATTATCTTCCATTCTCAAATCTCGCAAATTTGACAACGGTACGAAGATGATAGCAGTAGCGCCACATCATGGATATATACCTACCCAATCTTTGGGCTTAGATATTATCTTATGGTGTGGGCTATTGTTTTATCCGTACCAAAGGCAATGCGAGAGCCTGAGAATGAGATAAGACAGTACGTTCCCACACCTTTTTATTTTATAACAGCTTATCGTAGGGAACAGGTGAGCAGAATAAGTCAACAAATATGAAAGCGAAAGATTGGTTCATTCTAATTTTTGCACTAATATGCTTACTGTTTTTAATTTGCTTCTTAGGAGCTGCAATCATTAAAAACTTACCATTAATAATAATAGGAATTATCGTCATTGTTATTATATACTACATTATATCATCACTTTAACAATATGGATATATTCTCAGTTTTTACAGCAGGCCTATTCATTGGAGGATTTATTATAGTTATTATCATGTGCAGTTTTAAAGATTAAATTTTAATTAACAATGAGAACATTTAGATTATTAGCAGCCTCATTATTGGTTGCATTAAGCATGGGAGTTAGTTCCTGTGGCGATGATGTTACGAACGAAATTATTCAACAAGAGCCAGACAATACTTTGGAGTTGTTGCTTGGTACTTGGCAGGGAACAGGTGAAGCAGAGGGTGAAACACTTACCTTTAACAAAGACGACACCTATACAGAAATAAGTGAGAATGAAACTCTAAACGGTACATTTGAGTACTTCCCTAACAGATATATGTTTGTTACTTACTATACAACTGATTGGGGAGAGGAGAATACCATTTACACAGTAGTTAAGATAACAGAAAAGGAACTATACCTTAACGACAACGGACATAGTGATATAGTAATTTATAAACGTAAATAATAACCAATTTAGCAACAATGAGAACATTAAGATTCTTAGGAATGACCTTGTTAATGGTCATGTTAGCTGTAAACTTTACAGCTTGTAGCGATGATGAAGAAGAACAGACAATCATTGACCAAGCCAACCTTATAGGTAAATGGCAGTCCACTTGGGAGAAGATTCACAAAGTGGAGAATGGCAAGGAAGTGGTTACCTCTGATGAAGCCTACACCAATGGCTTAAGAGAGTTCAAAGCTGACGGTACTTGTACAGAAGGCTATGCGGACGGTGGATATACAGAAACAAGTCGCTGGTCTTTGAAAGGCAATAAGCTGACTATCTCTTACGATGACGGTTATTCGGATGTCCTTACTATCAATGAGCTTACAGCTAATAAATTGGTTCTCGCCTTTGAGGATTGGGATAATACGGATGACGGTGGTTTAGAGTTAGACGATATTACTACGACCACCTACAAGAAGATTAACTAATTGCCAAACTAATTTAAGGCAGGGCAGCATTTGAGGGAACTCTTATGCTGCTTCTCTTTTATAGAATGTTCCACAACACCCCATTCGCAAGAATATAACAACCAAAGCATTGCTATTAAAAGAGGAATGATTACCTTTGTCTTAAACTCATAATCAAACAAATTATGGAATACATCAACGAATTTCACAAAGAATGGATAGAACGCACTCGTCAATCAATAGCCTCTTGGAGCAAGCGACCTGCATCGCCAGAAGAAGTAAGGAAGCAGCAGGAGAAACTGAATCAACAGAGGGCTATAAGAGAAGACAAACAGAAGAACTGATAAAGTTTGCCAATGACAATGGTCTATGGATTGACTTATCACACCTCAATATTACTTATATGGATAGAGGTGGTGAGAATGAAGTGTTCCATGATGGTAATGTGTCTGTTGTAAAATTAAATAACTTTGAGTACGCAGGGGATGATTTAGAGAACTTCTTCATCCGCATTGCTGCACATAACAAGTTCTTTGGCAATGTGCCTTATCAAATGATAGGCTTCGCTTATAACAGTCAGCAAGAATTTTGCGCAGTTCTCGTACAACCTTATATATTAGCTGAACGAGAAGCTACGGAAGACGAGATAGCTGCTTATATGCAAGCATTAGGCTTTGAAATGGACTATTACGACGAATACCATAATTCGGATTATGAAGTGTTTGATGCAGTTCCCAATAATGTACTTTATGGCATAGACGGAGATTTATACTTCATTGACACGCAAATTAGATTACGGTCTTAACTCCATTAGGAGTACTCTCATCTAAAGGGTAACGCATAGGCATTTGCCCATGATGCAGCCCTTTTTGATAATTCGTTCTTTTATTTACTAACAAGGAGTTTACCCATTGCTATTATAGTATTGATTAATAACAGCTTGCAAATACTTACAGGGATGCTGTGTCGCTGCTTCTTACGGTATGACGGACACTATGGGGCGTATGCACTCAGACGCTCAGTTCGCTGGTTCTTCATCAGTTCCTGCTCACGTGGAAATGATGGGATTCCTCGGTATCGGTAACAACCCGATGGTAGGATGTACAGTGGCTTGTGCGGTTGACGTAGCTACTGCCTTGAATAAGTAATATAATACATTACTAATATATAAATCCCTGTAACTGTAATGGTTATAGGGATTTTTATTTTATATCCATTACAATACTTATCTCCCTATTCTGATACTCATTTCTTCTTATAATAGGCGGTGATTGAATGATGGCAATAAAATAAAAGCGCAATTCAGATTGCTAATGAGTTGTGCTTTTATTATTTTTGCCTTTGGTATCTTAGTGTTAAACGAATAACTACATACGCACTATGAAACAGATATTATTTTTATTACTAATAACCCTATGTTCTTGCCATTCCACTACTTCTAAGAAAGGGCAAGAAAATGAAGCAGACAGCATCCTATTACAAGAAGAGTTGTATCCAGACAGTATTTTTAAATCTAAACCTATTCCAACGGAAGAAGAACAAGAACAACCATCGGAAACAACATCCTTTGTCCTGCAACCTGTTCCGCGTGATATTCCTACAGGAGAAGCCGTCAGCCCTACTTCACTTTCCATGCAGACAGAATACGATTATTATCCACTGTCAACTACAGAAGTGAAACTAACCGTTACCAATTATTCCCAACAAGAGTATATGTGTGGAAACGATTACAGCCTTACCTATTACAATAATGATAAACGACAATGGGAAACATTGCCGACCGACCCGATCATTGAAGATATAGTTTGGATATTAGACCCTGAATATCCTTCGGGAGAACAGACAATCAAGCTTTATACTTCCGAAGTTCCTAATCGTGCTGGCAAATATCGTATCTACAAAACTTTCAACAGAAACGCCCAAGTTGCTTATGCAGAGTTTGAATTAGTTGGTGAAGCCGGAGCCAAACGGCTGAGAAAACAGATGGATGCCGCTTCCTGGAATGGCAAGACAATTTCATCACAGAATATTTATGGCTCTGGTATGCGCGGTGATTCAATCTTTGTGGATCTGATTAATAATTCCATTCATTTTCAAAAATTATTCAGAAAGGAGATGCTTAACTATTCTGCCATTAACTATGGAGCAGTACGCAAACCTTCCCCCTTTACACAAAGAGCATATACCGACACACTGCAAATAAGCATGAAAACCGAGAAGCCTGTTTACCCGATTGGAACAGAAAGTGTAAATGTAATACTAACCAACAAGAACTTGAGCCAACAAAATTTATTCTTTGGCGAATATTATTTTGTAGCACGCAAACAGGGAGAACAATGGATACCATTACATGACAACAGTTTGGTACACGACATTGGCATTATATTGAAACCTGACGGTGATTACCATTTCAAAGCCAAACTCTATCCATTGTTCAATGACAATACTTCCGGTCAATATCGGGTTTACAAGGAAGTTGAATTTAACGGTACAAATAAGAAGTGGTATATGGCAGCAGAATTCAAGATTGAATAAAAATAATAGCATAAAACCATTACTGTTTTTTAGACAGATTAATATCCTTACAAGTATCTGTCACGCCTATATACCTGTTATAAGAAAACAAAAACTATACACAGTAACAGATAAAACGAAGTATAACCTATTAGTCCTCAGCATGAAACTTTTAGTTTCGCTACAGGAAACAAAAATTCCAACTGGCAAAACATCTATTTTCCTTTCACTATCTTTATATTAAGATAGAATGCGGCTCGGCACAGTCAAGTTTGAAAACTGTGTTTTCACTTGCCTCTGCTCTCGCCTTTCACTATCTTTGCCGCATGAAAACGGAATTAAAGGAAAACGGAGGGCTCCCGGCACATATACTCTGGACGCTTGCTATCGTGGCAGGTGTCTCTGTAGCCAATCTGTACTATAACCAACCCTTACTGAACGTAATACGCCACGAGCTGGGCGTGTCCGAGTTCAAAACCAACCTTATCGCCATGATAACGCAAGTGGGCTATGCTATCGGTTTGCTGTTCATCGTGCCATTGGGCGACCTCTACCAGCGGAAAAAGATTATCCTGACAAACTTTACCTTATTGATATTCTCGCTCATCGCCATAGGTGCGGCCCCCGACATCTACATCATATGGGGAGCTTCGCTCATCACCGGAATCTGCTCCATGATACCGCAGATCTTCGTGCCGATAGCTTCCCAGTTTTCCCGTCCGGAGAATAAAGGACGCAACGTAGGCATCGTCATATCCGGTCTGCTCACCGGCATACTCGCCTCGCGCGTCGTCAGCGGGTTTGTCGGCGAAGTGCTGGGTTGGCGCGAAATGTACTTCATTGCGGCAGGCATGATGATGCTGTGCGCCATTGCCGTGCTGAAAATACTGCCGGACATACAGCCTACATTCCAGGGAAAGTACGGCGATTTGATGAAATCCCTGTTCTCCCTTATCAAAGACTATCCGTCTTTGCGCATCTACTCCATACGCGCAGGCATTGCATTCGGCTCTTTCCTCGCGATGTGGTCGTGCCTCGCATTCAAAATGGGACAAGCCCCGTTCTATGCCGACAGTGATGTTATCGGCATTTTGGGACTATGCGGAATAGCAGGTGCATCTACCGCATCCCTCGTAGGGAAATATGTGAAAAAAGTAGGAATACGCAACTTCAACTTTATCGGCTGCGGTCTGATTCTACTGGCATGGGCATTGCTCTACTTCTGCGGCAACACCTATGCCGGCATCATTGCCGGCGTGCTACTGATAGATATCGGCATGCAGTGCATCCAGCTCAGTAACCAAACGAGCATTTTCGATATATGCCCTTCGGCATCCAACCGGGTAAACACTATTTTCATGACAACCTATTTCACCGGCGGTTCATTGGGGACCTTCCTCGCCGGCAGTTGCTGGCAGACCTGGGGCTGGGTAGGAGTAGCAGGCATAGGCACGGTGCTGACCCTGCTGTCTCTTCTGATTACCATCTGCCACAAAGAGCAACAGCATGCCCTATTCCCTTGATATTTTTTCATGGAAAACGCAAAAGAAATTTCAAATTGCTTTGATTTTCTCCATAATTATTATACATTTGTCGAATACAGATTTAATTAATAAACATTTATCTAAAATCATCTAATTATGGAAACACACAAGAAAATCACAGTGACAGGAGTTCTTTCCGAAGGTATCGGCTTAGGCATTAAAAATGCAGTATCCATGTTGGGAGCTACTGTTCTCTGGCTGCTCACTATTTGGATTCCTTACCTGAATGTAGGCACAACCATCGCTATGAACACCATTCCCATTGAATTGAGCAAAGGAAAGGTTATTTCCCCCTTATTCATCTTCGACGGGAAATACCGTAAGTACATGGGGGAATATTTCACCTTGATAGGTTTGATGTACCTTGCCATTATTCCCGCCTTGTTTTTCATGATTATACCGGGGATCATCATATCCATAGGCTGGTCGCTCGCAATCTACATCTTACTCGATAAAGGCGTGGCTCCGGGCGAAGCCATGATTCGAAGCAACAAAGCCACTTACGGTTACAAATGGACTATCTTCGGCGTATCATTCCTGTTGGGACTGGCTTTCTATGTCCTTATGATGATTATCTTCAACATAGCAAGCGGCGGATTTGCAATGCTCCTTCTCTTCATCATTGCCATTGTATACACTGTGGCAGCACTTGGATGTACCGCTGTCATTTACCGCAACCTGACGGCAGAAGCACAGCCGGAAGCAACGGAAACTGCGGCAGAAGTATAAACAGCTATTGAAAAACACACCCCAAAGCCCCTTTCGCTTTTAAGAGGGTATGTCAAAACTAAAATTCGCTTACGATTTTTTAGGCACGGAATTACACAGAATTCACGGAAACACAAATTACACGGAAAACACAGATTTTCTTTATTCTTTTTTCGTGAAATCCGTGTAATTCCGTACCTAAAAGAAATCATTAAATGTATTTTGACCCCCTCATACGGAACAGCGAAAGGGGCTATTGTCTGTCGATATTTCCTCTTCTTATCTCGATACTCGTCCCGATGTATTTCCATTCATCAGGCTTTCCACCTCATCCACCGTCACCAGATTGAAGTCTCCATAAACGGTATTTTTTAATGCGGAAGCGGCAAGAGCAAAATCCAATGCCTTCCGGTCATCATCCGGATAAGTGATCAGACCGTATATCATACCACCCACAAAAGCATCACCAGCGCCTACACGGTCTGTTTCATGTTCAATATCATAAATGCCTGTATGCTTCAAAGTGCCGTCGGAATAAAGAACAGCAGCAAGCACGTTATGATTGGATGTTATGGAATTACGCAATTCCAGAAACACTTTTTGACAACGTGGGACAAGTCGCTCCACCTCTTGTCCGAACTTCTCGAAAGATGGCAAATCAGACTCAAAAGAAACATCGGCGGTATCAACAGCTCTAAATCCTACGGGCTGTATGCCGAGAATCTCCTGATACTCAGGTTCTGCGCCGAAAATGACATCGCTGTACTGCACCAACGGCTGCATCACTTCGGCAGCAGTACAACCGTAGTTCCAAAGTTTCTTGCGGAAATTCAAATCACACGAGATGGTAAGCCCCATACGGTCGGCTATTTCAAGCGCTTCCCGGCAAGCGTCGGCTCCCTCTTGCGAAAGGGCGGCAGCAATGCCCGACCAATGAAACCAGCCTGCATCGGCAAAAATGGTTTCCCAATCGATCATACCCGGACGAAGCGTGGCGAAAGAAGAACCCTCGCGGTCGTACACCACATTGGAGTTTCGGAAAGCTGCGCCGCATTCCAGATAATACAATCCCAAACGTTTACCGCCAAATACAATGCCGTCCGTCCCCAGCCCACTGGCACGAAGCGAATTGATACATGCACGCGACACGGCATTATCGGGCAGACGGGTAACAAATTCCGTAGGAATGCCGAAGTGCGCCAAAGACACTGCCACATTAGCCTCACTGCCACCATATGTAGCAATAAATTCATTAGTCTGCGAAAAGCGGCGGAAACCGGGCGTAGTAAGCCGTAGCATAACTTCACCGAAAGTAACGACTTTCTTATCGGTGGAAAGGGATTTCTTTTTCATAAGTCTTATATATTCAAAAGCATCAATGGGAAGTCAAATATACTATCAAAATTCCAAGTAAACGCAAAGAATTGATAATATTTATTGGCAGGAAAGGAAAATAGAAAGGTATTAGGCAGTTTTGTTGTATTTTTGTCACGTCATATTTACAGTAAGATTATCGCATGAGTACAACAAAGAAAATTCCTTCTCCTCTTGTATCCTTTCTCCCTATCGTCCTCTTAATAGGAATGCTGTTTGCCACCATCCGCACTTTCGGCAGTGACGCTTTGAGCGGCGGAAGCCAGATATCCCTGCTCACCACCACAGCCGTTTGTGTCTTTATAGGCGTAGCTTTCTACCGGATTCCCTGGAGAGATTACGAAATAGCCATTACCAACAATGTGGCGGGAGTGACTTCCGCCATTATCATACTGCTGATTATCGGTGCGCTGAGCGGCGTATGGATGATTAGCGGAGTAGTCCCTACTCTCATATACTACGGAATGCAGATTATACATCCGGACTTCTTCCTCACCTCCACCTGCGTTATCTGCGCATTGGTGTCCATCATGACGGGAAGTTCGTGGACCACCATCGCCACTATCGGCATCGCCCTCCTGGGAATAGGCAAGGCGCAAGGGTTTGAAGAGGGCTGGATTGCAGGTGCCATTATTTCGGGAGCGTATTTCGGCGATAAAGTATCGCCGCTGTCGGATACAACGGTACTTGCCGCATCCGTCACGGACACTCCGCTGTTCCGCCATATCCGCTACATGATGATTACCACCATTCCGTCGCTCGTCATTACGCTGGTTATCTTTACGGTAATGGGATTTGCCTGCGAAACCAGCGGTACGGAGCAGATAGCCGAGTTTACCGCATCGCTGAATGCCAGATTCCACATTACGCCGTGGCTGCTGATTGTTCCGGTGGTTACGGGGATATTGATTGCACGTAAAGTACCCTCTATCATCACCCTGTTTCTATCCACGCTGCTGGCTGCAACTTTCGCCATTATATTCCAGCCCGAACTGCTGCATGAGATTTCCGGAAACAATGATTTGTTTGAAGGAACAATGATGAGCCTGTACGGCAGTACCAGCCTGCAAAGTGACAGTGCCATGCTGACAGAGCTGATTGCCACACGGGGCATGGCGGGAATGATGAACACGATATGGCTCATTATCTGCGCCATGTGTTTCGGTGGAGCAATGACGGCAAGCGGCATGCTGGGAAGCATCACTTCCGTATTCGTCCGGTTCATGAAGAATACGGTCAGTGTGGTAGCATCCACCGTCGGTTCGGGAATATTTCTCAATCTTGCCACAGCCGACCAATACATCAGCATCATCCTTACCGGAAACATGTTCAGCAACATCTACGAGAAGAAAGGATACGAAAGCCGCCTGCTGAGCCGCACCACGGAAGACGCCGTTACCGTAACCTCAGCCCTCATCCCGTGGAACACGTGCGGAATGACTCAGGCCACCATTCTGAGCGTACCCACACTGACCTATCTCCCTTATTGTTTCTTCAACCTCATCAGCCCGCTGATGAGCATACTCGTTGCGGCAATCGGATATAAGATAGTGAGAAGGAAATAACTTCATAGCCCCGCCGCCGGCTCCTTAAATCTCATAAAATTAAAAAAGAGAGTGAACAATCGCGGATGGGCATTGTTCTTGCAATAAACTTATAACGAACAATATAATTTAAACCTAAACAAAAATTAAGTATGAAAAAGTTTATTGCATTAGCAGCATTAGTATTGACGAGCATGGTGACAACCACCGTGTATGCACAAGAGAGTAACGCACAACGCCGTGCAGACCGCAAAGCCCAAAGAGACGCAGAGCGCGCACGCCTGAAAGCGGAACAGCAGGCAGCCGACGCTGTTTCCTACGATGATGCCGTAGCAGCGCTGAAAGCACAGAAGTTTGTATTGGAAGCCAACCAGGTAATGTTCCGCAACGGGCAGACGGCTTTCGTCACTTCCAACACAAACTTCGTATTGGTAAATCAGGCACGCGGTACGGTACAGGTGGCTTTCAACACGGTTTATCCCGGTCCTAACGGTATCGGCGGCGTAACAGTGGACGGAACGGTATCGGACATGAAAATGTCTACCGACAAACGCGGCAACATCAACTGCAATTTCAGCATCCAGGGTATCGGCATCTCCGCACAGATATTCCTTACGCTGACCAACGGCGGCAATAATGCAACCGTTACCATCAGCCCGAACTTCAACTCCAATACTATGACTTTAAGTGGCAGCCTGCTGCCGTTGAACCAATCGAATATCTTTAAGGGACGTTCCTGGTAGGCCTATTACAATATATATATTCTCAACTCCGCTGCAAGTCGCTTAAAAAGTGTACATTTGCAGCGGAGTTTTATATATTATATTCATCATGAGAGAATTTATCATCGCGGACAATCAAGATATAACCAAAGCAGGCATGATGTTTCTGTTGAGCAAACAGAAAGACACCGCCTTGCTGCTGGAAGCCGACAATAAAGCGGAGCTTATACAACAGCTACGGTTACATCCCGAAGCGGTGGTTATATTGGACTATACACTGTTTGACTTTACCGGCGCCGATGAACTGATTGTATTGCACGAACGCTTCAAAACAGCGGACTGGTTACTGTTTTCCGACGAACTGAGCGTCGGCTTTCTGCGACAAGTATTGTTCAGCAGCATGGCGTTCGGAGTAGTGCTGAAGGATAATTCCAAAGAAGAGATACTCACAGCACTGCAATGCGCTTCACGTAAGGAACGCTTTATATGTAATCACGTCAGCAACTTATTACTCTCGGGAAATAACCAGTCAGCTGCTCCCCACCCCGCTCTGCAAAACGCTCTGCTGACGCCTGCCGAAAGAAGTATTCTGAAAGAGATTGCATTAGGAAAAACGACCAAAGAAATAGCAGCCGAAAGAAACCTCAGTTTCCATACCGTGAACAGCCACCGGAAAAACATCTTCAGAAAACTGAATGTGAACAATGCCCACGAAGCTACGAAATATGCTATGAAAGCGGGCATTGTGGATTTGGTGGAGTACTATATCTGATTTCCCCGCTTCCGATACAAAGCTTGGCAGCCTCATCATATACAACGCCAAACTGGCCGGGAGCTATGCCCTGCAACTTCTCATCTGAAACAATACGATAGCCTGTTTCGTCCTGCCACAGCCTGCCGCCGATAAATCCGGGAGCATGGCGTATCTTGAACGTAACCGGAATCTCATCTTTAATGCCTTCCCACGGATTTTCCGTAATAAAATGAAAATCCTGCATACTGAACTCATGTCCGTATTGCAGTTCCGTATCATATCCGTGCGACACATAAATTACATTCTCGTCCGTATCTTTACGAACCACAAACCAAGGTCCGCCACTCAAGCCCAAGCCTTTACGCTGACCGATAGTATGAAACCAATAACCGCGATGCGTACCCAGTATCTTTCCCGTTTCCAACTCAACAATCCGGCCTTCCTTTTCTCCGAGGAAACGACGGACAAAGTCATTATAATTAATCCGTCCCAAGAAACAGATTCCTTGACTGTCCCGTCTTCGGGCACTGGGCAACTGAGCTTTCAAAGCAATATCGCGCACTTCCTGTTTCATCAGTCCGCCCAACGGGAACATCAGTTTGGACACTTGCAGGTAGTCTATCTGCGCAAGAAAGTCCGTCTGGTCTTTTACGGGGTCGAGGGCTGTTCCCAGCCAGGTCTTTCCATTCTGCAGAACGGTAGTAGCATAATGTCCGGTTGCCGTAAAGTCGAAGTGCCTGCCGACCAGCTGTTCAAAGCAACCGAATTTAATCAGCTTGTTGCACATCACATCCGGATTCGGAGTGAACCCGCGGCTAACTTTTTCAATAGCATAAGCGGCTACATTATCCCAGTACTCCCGATGTAAATCGACGACTTCCAGCGAAAGACCGTAACGGCGCGCTACGGCAGAAGCCATCTCCAGGTCTTCCTCTGCCGAACAGTCCATATACTCGGCATCATCCTTTCCTATCTTTATATAAAACAGAGAGGGACGGTGACCTTGCTCACAAAGGAGATGTACGACAACCGAACTGTCAACACCCCCGGATAATAAAACGGCAATATTCATATTAATAATGTATCTAACATTTCATCCGACGAACAAATGGTTTCATCGGACGAAATGCTCTTTTGTTCCGGACTTAAATTTTCTCCAACGCTTGGGACAAATCATCCAACAAGTCATCTATATGCTCTGTCCCGACGGAAAGGCGTACCGTTCCCGGCTTGATGCCCTGCTCTGCCAATTCCTGTTCATTCAATTGCGAATGGGTGGTAGTAGCGGGATGTATGACAAGCGACTTTACATCTGCCACATTTGCCAATAATGAGAATATCTGCAAGTTGTCAATAAATGTCTGAGCTTCCTTCTCTCCACCCTTTACCTCAAAGGTAAAGATGGAACCTGCTCCTTTCGGGAAATACTTCCAGTATAACGCATGGTCCGGATGATTTGGTAAAGACGGGTGGTTCACGGCCGCCACTTTAGGATGATTCTTCAAAAACTCCACCACTCTCAGCGCATTCTCCACATGGCGTTCCACACGCAAAGAGAGTGTTTCCAAACCCTGCAAAAGAATAAAGGCATTGAAAGGACTGATGGCAGCTCCGGTATCACGCAACAAAACGGCACGGATACGGACAGCATATGCAGCCGCACCTGCCGCATCGGTAAAGCGCACGCCATGATAGCTCGGATCGGGTTCGGTCAGTTGCGGAAATTTACCGGAAGCAACCCAATCGAACTTGCCGCCATCTACAATAACACCGCCTAAAGAAGTGCCATGCCCGCCAATGAATTTTGTGGCGGAATGTATCACAATATCAGCGCCATGTTCGATAGGGCGAATCAGATAAGGAGTACCGAATGTATTGTCGATAATCAAAGGGATTTTATGACGATGAGCGATTTCGGCAACAGCATCAATATCAATAACATTGGAGTTAGGATTTCCCAATGTCTCGATAAATACGGCCTTTGTATTCTCCTGAACAGCTTTCTCGAAGTTGGATAAATCGCTCGGATCAACAAAGGTGGTCGTGACACCGTAAGCCGGTAATGTATGCGCCAGCAGATTGTATGTTCCGCCATAAATGGTTTTGGCGGCTACGATGTGGTCACCTGCACGCGTAATATTCTCGAAAGCATAGGTCACAGCCGCTGCACCGGAAGCAACCGCCAGCCCTGCAACACCGCCTTCAAGGGCGGCAACACGTTGCTCGAATACTCCTTGTGTGGGATTCGTCAGTCTGCCGTAGATATTCCCCGGCTCTTGCAACGCAAAGCGGGCGGCTGCATGTGCCGAGTTGCGGAATACATACGAAGTAGTCTGATAAATAGGTACGGCACGCGCATCTGTAGCGGGGTCGGGCTGTTCTTGTCCTGCATGAAGTTGCAGTGTCTCAAAATGTAAATTCTTTGTGTCCATTGTCAGTTGTATTTATGAGAGGATAAAAGCCTGTTTCCAATCCTCCCCGATTTATACTCGGATGTTGCAAAGATAGAGGGATAAAACCAAGCAAGCTATGACATACAATAGGGAATTTTATACCATATTTGTGGTAGATACAAGAAGTATTCGCTATTTTTGCGGACGAAAACCAAATGATATAGAGACTGATGAAGATAAGGAAGCTATTATATTTTCCCTTACTGGGACTCCTTGCACTGACAAGCCTGTTTTCCTGCGGAGAAGACCGCTGGAAAGAATACTATCCGCTGACAGGGCGCGACCTGTGGATGGACAGCCTGATGCGGGAAGTCTACTTATGGTACGAGGATATTCCGGCTGCCAACAGTCTGAACTATTTTCAGGCTCCGGACGCTTTCTTAAAGAGTATCTTATCAAAAAACGATAAAGGTTTTTCCACCGTCGATTCAATAATGGATACGCCGCTGCCAAGTTATGGTTTTGACTACACATTATATAAAGTGGCTACCAGCGACACAACCTATACTGCCCTCATATCATACGTGGCAAACAACTCTCCCGCCGAGGATGCCGGACTGGAACGCGGCAACTGGATAATGCTTGTCGACGGTGACTCCATCACCAAAAAGACGGAAGAAAGGCTTATAGATGGCGGTGCACGAACATTGCGCATCGGAAAGTATGTGATAGTAAAAGAGGAGAACAACGGCGACACAGAGGGGGATACGGAAAACGGAGAGAACGAAGAAGAAGATAAAGAGGTAGGAATCATACAGGAAACAGGAGATGTTGCACTCCCGGCAGTCCGTCCGGTAACGGAGAGCGCCATTTATGACACTAATTTTATACAACTGGAAGGCACTGATTACAAGATAGCCTATCTGGCATACAACTCTTTCACTGCCGGCACTGCGGAACAGAGTGAGAAGTACAACAATGAGTTACGTGCTTTCTCCCAAGAATGCAAGCAACGCGGCATTAATAATCTCGTACTCGACTTCCGCTATAATTCCGGTGGAGAAATGGAATGCGTGCAACTTCTCGCAGATATCCTTGTACCTGCCGATAAATTGGAAAGTCCTTTTGCTTTCTTGCAATATAATGATAAGCAAAGCGCCCAAAACCGTGACCTGATATTGGACTCCCAACTTTTGCAAGGCGGAGTCAATCTGAATCTGCCCACCGTTTATATCATCACAAGCGGAACCACTGCCGGTGCAGCGGAAATGCTTATTAACTGCCTGAAACCCTATATGAAGGTAGTGCTCATCGGACAGACAACCAAAGGAGAATACGTGGCTACGGAAACTTTCATCAATCCCAAATACCCCTGGGCGGTACGTCCGGTCGTATGCGAAGTATTCAACTCCAACGGAGAAGCGGACTATAGTGCAGGCTTTAAGCCGGATATTGCTATCAACGAAACATCCTACCTGCAATACTATCTGCCTTTAGGCGAGCCTGACGAAATTTTGCTCCATACAGCCCTGCAAGTCATAGCTGGAATTGTCGAGTTGCCGACCCCAAAAACAGGCACTGCCATAGTCCGGAGTTTCACCACTCAAAAGAACCTGCGCAAGGGGTTGATTGTCAAATAGCAGAAACAATGAATTAAACAACGGAAATAATGAGAAAAATAGTCTTTGCATTGTCGGTTGTACTCACAGTAATGACAGCTTGTGAAGACAATAATGACTCTACCATCAACGGAAACCGCTCTGCCGTACCCTTTTCCAAAATTCAATTATCGGAAAAAAGTGCCTATGAAGCGGGAGTACCTACAGTAACCACCACTCAAACCTACTCATACAGTCAGGGACAATTGACCGGATGTACTATCGTACAAAGTTATTCGGTTCAAGGCGAACCGATGTGCATTGAAAACGCAGCATCAGTAACTTATAGTGAACATCAGGCTGTAGTAACGGATAATTTCGGCAATGTGTCAGTCTATACCCTGGACGACAAAGGATACGCCACCTCATGTACACGGCAGGAAAACGGTACGGTCCGCACCTATACTTTCTCGTATTTCACCGCTCCGGAAGGTAAATATTACCTGAACAACATAACCGAAAGCATCAATGACGGCGTACACGCATCCATCGACATAGACTACGGCAACTATCAGGCATTGCGCATCCTACAAAAGACAGATACTTACGAGCAGGCATATACGGCTACCACCCCGGCAAATGACGGAATAAATAATCAATCAGGAGTTCCTTGCCTGTTTCTTGCCGAATTATATCCGCTTTCGCTACATACAGCCGCTCTATACGGGAAATTCCTGGGAGAGCCGTTTCCTATTTTAATAGACCGGATTATCCCCGATGGAAATAAAGAGGTCACCAATTATATCTTCTCTTTTGACAAACGCAATCTCATGACTTCCTGCAAAGAGGTCATAAACAGTTACGGCACGGATTATACCCGTACCGTAAGCTATGTGATTGAGTAATCATCTGCTAAAGAATTTGCAGAAAAACAGAATGTGATAATCTATGGAATTATTCCAATACGTACCGGTATGACCGCCGGGACGTGTTATAAAATCGTGGTCTATCTTGCACTCCAGCAACCTTTTGTGCAGACTCCTGTTCACATCAAGGAAGAAATCGCTTTCACCGCAATCGACAATCAGAGCCAAATCGCCGTTCTTCAGTTTATCAACCTGATTGATTACCGTATGACTATCCCATACCGCCTCATTGGCGGCAAGCTCGCCCAACTGCTTCTTCATTTCCCAGTTATCAGGAAACGGACGGATATCCACTCCGCCACTCATACTTCCCGCCGCACCGAATATGTCGCTGTGGCGGATGGCATTCCACAACGCACCGTGTCCACCCATACTCAAACCACTGATGGCACGCGCACTCTTCTTGGGAATCGTAGCATAATGCTCATCCGTATACTTCACCAGTTCCGAAGAGATGAAAGTTTCATAACGATAAGCGGAATTCCGGGGACTGTCCCAATACCAACTGTTCTTACCATCGGGACATGCGAATATTACGCCTTTTTCATCGGCAACCCGAGGCAGCTCCGGCTTGACGCCAATCCATGTACGTGCGTTGCCTCCATAACCGTGCAACAGATAGATTACCGGACAAGCTTGCGGATTTCCGGCAACGGCCTTATCCGGAAGGATATAAACCACCTTTACCTCCCTGTTCATCGAAGGACTTTTTACAAACACAGTGTCTACACGTGCGGCATGTACACTTAAAGCCAGCACTTGCAATAAGAATACGAACAGATAAAGTTTGTTTTTCATGCTATTTTGTTTAATCTTCTTAAGGAACGGCAATATTAATAATAAATATCCAAAAAACATTATCTTTGTACACAAACAATTTGTAATCCAAACATGGAATTTATCATTATTCTATTTCTACTTATCCTGAACGGCATCTTTGCCATGTACGAAATTGCATTAGTATCTTCAAGTAAAGCACGCTTAGAGACTCTTGTAAGCAAAGGAAACAAAAGTGCAAAAGGGGTTTTGAAACAACTGGAAGAGCCCGAAAAATTTCTATCTACCATTCAAATCGGCATTACGCTGATTGGTATCATATCAGGTGCATATGGCGGCGTAGCCATAGCCGATGATGTAACTCCGCTATTTGCCATGATTCCCGGCCTGGAATTGTATGCCAAAGACCTGGCAATGGTTACTACAGTAGCCGTTATCACCTATTTGTCGCTCATTATCGGAGAGCTGGTTCCAAAATCAATGGCACTGAACAATCCGGAACGCTATGCCACCCTGCTCAGTCCTTTTATGATTATCCTGACAAAAGTATCCTATCCGTTTGTCTGCCTCCTCAGTGCTTCAACCAAACTGACAAACAAGCTTATCGGCATGAAAGACGGGGAAGAACGGCAGATGACACAGGAAGAACTGAAAATGATTTTGCATCAAAGTTCCGAGCAGGGCGTTATCGACAAAGAAGAGACCGAAATGCTGCGTGATGTTTTCCGCTTCTCGGACAAACGTGCCAACGACCTGATGACGCACCGCCGCGATGTAATCGTGTTGCACCCCTCCGACACGCAAGAAGAAGTGCTTCGGATTATCCAGGAAGAGCACTTCAGCAAATATCTGTTGGTGGAAAACGGCAAGGACGAAATCATAGGTGTTGTTTCTGTAAAAGATATTATCCTGATGTTGGGTGGTGAGCAACCGTTCAATCTTCGCACAATTGCACGTCCGCCCTTGTTTATTCCCGAAAGTTTGTATGCCAAAAAGGTTTTAGAGCTATTTAAGAAGAACAAAAACAAGTTCGGAGTTGTTGTAGACGAGTATGGCAATACAGAAGGCATTATCACTCTGCATGATTTGACGGAAAGTATCTTCGGCGATATTCTGGAAGAGAACGAAACGGAAGAAGAGGAAATAGTGACCAGAGCCGACGGTTCCATGCTGGTAGAAGCTTCGATGAATATAGATGACTTTATGGAAGCAATGGGGATATTGAATTATGATGACCTGAAGGAAGAGGACTTTACCACTTTAAGCGGGCTCGCCATGTTCCTTATAGGACGCATCCCGAAAGCCGGTGACATTTTCAGCTACAGAAACCTGGAGTTTGAAATAATGGATATGGACCGCGGCAGAGTAGACAAACTGCTCGTTATTAAACGGAATGATGAAGAATAACGCCACCGGCGTCTCTTTATATTAATTTAAACCATTAAAGCAATGAAAAAAGTAATGATGATTGCAGCGATTGCCGCTGCATTGGTATCCTGCCAATCAAAAGGAAATCAAAACAACAACACCATGGACGAAGGCGTAATGACTGTTGCCGGCAACGATTCTTCCGCAGTAGCCGTTTACGAAGGCATACTTCCAGCTGCCGACGGTCCGGGTATCCAGTATGTGCTGAGTGTAGACAGTGTAGGCCCTAACGGTGAAAGCGGCTATACATTGGTCACAACTTATCTGGATGCGGAAGGACAGGGAAAAAACACATCCTTTACCTCCAAAGGGAAACGTCAGGTTATTCAGAAAGACGTTAACAATAATAAGAAAACCGCCTATAAGCTGACTCCCGACAACGGTGACTCTCCCGTGTACTTCGTGGTTGTAAACGATACTACATTAAGACTGGTAAACGATAGCCTGCAAGAAGCTGTAAGCGATTTGAATTATGATATCGTACAGGTAAAGTAAAACAGTTGCCACTGAATATAAAAAAGGAAGTTAACTTCATGCCAAGCATGACATTAACTTCCTTTCTTTATGATATAAACTTATTACGGTTATCTTCTTAACTCATTATATCAACCAAGCTAACAGAATATCCCGCAACTATATTCCGACTTATTTCTTCGGAGAAGAGTAT
The DNA here is from genome assembly GCF_014287405.1 of Bacteroides sp. NSJ-48. Taxonomy (NCBI): domain Bacteria; kingdom Pseudomonadati; phylum Bacteroidota; class Bacteroidia; order Bacteroidales; family Bacteroidaceae; genus Bacteroides; species Bacteroides sp. NSJ-48. The sequence goes on from NZ_JACOOD010000008.1 coordinate 20,323, forward strand.
CTTGCATTCAGACCGTCCAAAATTTCACGGGTAATGTTATAAATGCTGTCGGCATACAACAGATTGTCAAAACCGGTGTTGCTGATAATCATACTGTAACCCTTAGTCTTGTTATACTCCTTCAGGAAAGCATTGATAGAATCACGCAACTGCAAGCTGTTCTTTTCGTTCTCGCTCATCAGTTCAGCCTGCAACTTATTACCTAAGTTCTGCAAATCCTGTTCCAATTTGGCAATACGGTTATACTCCTGCTGGGCGCGTTCCTGCGTCAGATAAGCATTGTTCTGAACTTTTGTCTGGAATTCCTGTTTCTGACGGTCGAGGTCTTTGGCTTTCTGGTTCAAAGTCAAACGTACATTTTCGCTCTTCTTCACCATTGCCTCATTCAAATCGACACAGTAGTTATATTTTGCCAAAAGCGTATCTATTTCTACATAAGCAATTTTCATTCCGGACAGTCCGGCTGCCTGTGCTGATGCATTAGTCGTCTGATTATCCGCTTTACCGGCGCATTGAGAAAATAAAACGATTAGTGCAAGAGCTGCCAAACCGTTTACGAGGTAGTTTAATCTCTTCATAATTTGTAAAAATATTGTTTTTAGTTTATTTAGTTCATACTATCGTTTAAGGCTTTCTCCAGTTCATCGATAGAGAAGCGGCTTTTCTTCTGTGCTTCCCTGTCTTGCGACTGCACGCATCCGATTCCTCTATCACGCATCGCCTTATTACCGCTGACATGTCCGTTAGGAAACTTACCGCCTTTCACAAAAAAGACCTTCACGCCCAATAAAACAATGCAAATAGCAACTATTAACAAAGTTATCAATAATGTACCAAGCATTTCCATTAAATTTGTTGCACAAAACAGAATATCGTCCGATAAAAAGCATTTGGAATTTGTTTTTACTTTTATCAGCACTGTTTTGTGGGTGCAAATATAGGGCTTTGGTTGGACTAAGCACCCTTTTTTACTCTAAAAAAAGAGAAAGGGAAATAAAATAGCCAATTAATTTAACCATATTTAGCAATAAGAGGTTAATTTGTACAAGATAACAGAAGATCAGGATACGCTTCACTTGTATCCTGGCTGCTATAAACTATTAAGATATGGAAAAAAAAGATTTGAAACCGGCTGGCGTATTCCACTATTTCGAGGAAATCTGCCAGGTACCGCGCCCTTCCAAAAAGGAAGAAAAGATTATCGCTTTTCTAAAAGCATTCGGAGAAAAACATAAGTTGGAAACAAAGGTGGACGAAGCCGGAAACGTACTGATTAAAAAGCCTGCCACTCCGGGCATGGAAAACCGAAAGACCGTTGTGCTACAGTCGCATGTAGACATGGTATGCGAGAAGAATAATGATGTGAAGCATGACTTCCTCACCGACCCTATCGAGACCGAGATAGACGGGGAATGGCTGAAAGCCAAAGGTACGACGCTGGGGGCGGACAACGGTATCGGTGTAGCCACCGAACTTGCCATCCTTGCCGATGACAGTATCGAACACGGACCTGTCGAATGCCTGTTCACCGTAGACGAGGAAACCGGACTGACCGGTGCCTTTGCCTTACAAGAAGGTTTCATGAGCGGTGACATCCTGCTGAATCTCGATTCCGAAGATGAGGGAGAATTGTTCATCGGCTGTGCGGGCGGCATAGACTCCGTAGCCGAATTCACCTATAAAGAGGTGGATGTACCTGCCGGATATTTCTGCTGCAAGGTACAGGTAAAAGGACTTAAAGGCGGACATTCCGGCGGCGATATCCATTTAGGACTCGGTAATGCCAACAAATTATTGAACCGCTTCCTGAGTCAGACTTTCAAGAAGTACGATATGTATCTCTGCGAAATCGACGGCGGCAACCTGCGCAATGCCATTGCACGCGAAGCACATGCCGTTATAGCCATCCCCGAAGCCGACAAGCATGCGCTGCGTACCGACTTGAATGTATTCGCCGCCCAGGCAGAAGCCGAATATGCTGTAGCAGACCCCGATTTGCAGTTTACCCTCGAATCGGAAAATCCCCGTGCCAAAGCTATCGACAAAGACACTGCCAAACGTCTGTTACAGGCTCTTTACACAGCTCCACACGGAGTATATGCCATGAGCCAGGACATTCCGGGTCTTGTGGAAACCTCCACCAATCTGGCATCCGTAAAGATGAAACCCGGTAACATCATCCGTATCGAGACAAGCCAGCGCAGCTCTATCGAGTCTTCCAAACAAGACATTGCGACTATGGTACGTACCGTATTCGAAATGGCAGGAGCCAACGTATCTTTCGGCGACGGCTATCCGGGCTGGAAACCCAATCCGCACTCGGAAATCCTGGAAATTGCGGCGGAATCATATAAGCGTCTGTTTGGTGTGGATGCCAAAATAAAGGCTATCCATGCCGGACTGGAGTGCGGGTTATTCCTCGACAAATACCCCTCTTTGGATATGATTTCCTTCGGGCCTACCCTGCAGGGAGTACACTCTCCTGATGAACGGATGCTTATCCCCACTGTACAAAAGTTCTGGGATCACCTGCTTGATATATTGAAGCATATCCCTGCCAGGAATTGATGAGCTTACATAAATGGAGATATAAAGAAAGAATGCGGAGCAAAAGAGGACATGCTCCGCTTCTTTTTATCCCGCTATCCGCTCTGATGCTTCTTGCTTTCCTGACTTCCGCTCCACTCCACGGGCAAGAGAAGAAAGATACTCTTACCTTCCGCATCATGGGTTACAACGTAGAAAACCTGTTTGACTGCCGCCATGATACCCTGAAAAACGACCGTGAGTTTCTGCCCGATGCCGTCCGGCGCTGGAACTATACCAAATACAAAAAGAAACTGAATGCCATTGCACGTGTCATCATTGCCGCAGGCAAATGGACACCACCCGCACTGGTTGCCCTCTGTGAAGTGGAGAACGACAGTGTGCTACGCGACCTTACCCGCTACTCCGTCCTGCGTGAGGCCGGCTACCGCTATGTAATCACTCACTCTCCCGACGAACGGGGCATCAATGTGGCGCTGCTCTATCAAAGAGGCATCTTCAAATTACTTTCCAACCGAAGCTATCCGGTAATGAAACCTCGCAGAAACAGCCGCCCCACACGCGATATTCTCCACGTCAGCGGACAGCTTTTAAACTCCGACACTTTGGACGTATTTGTCGTGCATTTTCCGTCCCGGTCCGGCGGGGCAAAAGCGTCCGAACCGTACCGCCTGGCAGCGGCACAAAGATTGAAAGACACAACAGACAGCCTGCTCCGGATCCGCACCCGCCCTCAAATCATCATTATGGGAGATTTCAACGACTATCCTGACAACAAATCCATACAGAAGATACTGAAAGCCGGAATACCGCCCACAGAAACGGACTCTTTGGATTCCCGGACGCTTTACCATCTTTTAGCAAGAAAAGGCATTGACAACAAGCATTTCGGCAGCTACAAATATCAGGGGGAATGGGGACTGCTCGACCATATCATTCTTTCCGGCAACCTGCTGATGCCAGGTTCTCCCTTATACACCGCAGAGGAGAAAGCCGGTGTGTTCCGTGCTCCTTTCCTTCTGACCGAAGACCGGAAATACGGCGACGAACAACCCTTCCGCACCTACTACGGCATGAAATATCAAGGGGGATACAGTGACCACCTGCCCGTATGGGCAGAGTTCCGCCTACTGTATTAATCGGAATACTGGTAGAGCTTTAAATCGAACTTGCCGACTATTGCCAGCAAATGATCGAAAATATCGGACTGAATGCGCTCGTATTCTCTCCATACCTTATTACGGGAGAAGAAATAAACCTGTATGGGTACTCCGTAAGTGGTTGGTTCTTTCTGACTGATAATCAAATCCATATCCTGATTGACAACCGGAAGGCTGCGCAGATAGCGTTCAATATAAATACGGTAAAGCTGCGAGTTAGTGGGCACTTCCCCTTCCGCGGGCTGATAATCCGCCATCAGAGGTACATTCTTACGGATAGCATCCAAGTCTTCCGGCGTACAGAACTTCAGGGTAGTCATATCCAGATAGATATTTTTATTGACCCGGCGTCCGCCACTCTCCTGCATCCCCCGCCAGTTCTGGAAAGAGTTATTGACCAGCGTATAGGGCGGAACGGTAGATATCGTCTCATCCCAATTCCGGATCTTTACAGTATTCAACGTGATTTCCTCGACAGTACCGTTAGCTACTCCATTGGGCAACTGTATCCAGTCGCCGATACGCAGCATATCATTGGCAGAAAGCTGTACCCCCGCCACAAAACCCAGAATACTGTCTTTGAATACCAGCATCAGTACAGCCGCCGATGCACCCAAGCCTGCAAACAAAGTCATCGGGGACTTATTCACCAGCACCGCGATTATAACAATGCCGCCGATAAAGAACAGCAATACCTGAAGAACCTGCACAAACCCTTTCATCGGACGGTTCTTCTGCTTGTCCCTTGCATTATATACATCCAGCATCACCAGCAACAAGCCGTTGATAGTGAACAGTATGGCAGCAATGATATACACCGCACATATTTTCTGTGAGAAGTCCAGTATCTCTTTTCCCCGCACAAAGGCCAGGGGCAATAAGAAGTAAACCAATACACCGGGCAAGATATGAATAAGATGATGCACCACCCTGCGTTTCATTAGCAATGTATTCCACTGGTGGGGTGCACGCTTTGTATAATGTTTCATCCCCCCTACAAATATAGCCTGACACAGATAATCCAGCCCTATCGATACGCCTATCATCAATACGGCAATGATCGTCTCGTCAAACATGTTCGCAAGTTTCGGGTCTACTCCCCAATCGATGAGGATTTCGTTCATCCAGCTTCCTAAGCTCACCATAAGCATTCTGTTTTTATTAGTCTGTCGATAAGGATAACAAATCCAAAGGAAAGATGTTTATTCGCCTTTGCCTCAAAGAAGCGGACAAAGCAAGCCGCTACAACATCGCCCGTATCAGTGCATAAGCCAGAATGCCGGATATGGTAATTCCCCCTACCCAGATTGGAACATAGATATGCTCATAACTCTCTTTACGCCTATACTTACACAGCCGGCTGAAAAGCCAGTAACAGAGAGAAGCACCTACAAAGCCCACAAAAGCACCTACCAGCAAGTCGCCGGGATAATGTACTCCCAAGTAAGAACGGGAATAGCACGTTACCACCGCCCATAACATGATGAACCAGTTCAAGGCACGGTTACGAAACAGATAGAACAGGAAGAAAGCCAGGCCGAACGTATTGGCGGCATGGCAGGAGGGAAAACCGTACCGACCGCCCCTATAACCGTTTACTATCTGCACGAACTCCGAAACGGGATTCTCCAGATTCGCCGGACGAAGCCTGCACACTACCGGACGGATAACGGTTGCCCCCACCTGGTCGGCAAAAACAATGGTCAGCGCAATAGCCACGACACAGCCGATGGCAACTTTCCAATGCAGGTTGCGGACAATTACATAAAGGATGGCGGCATACAACGGCACCCAAATCCACTTCCCGCTAAAGGCATACATAAAATAATCCGCCCATTCGGCACGCCACCCGTTTATTGCGAGCAACAGGTCGGTGTCCGTTTCGACCAACCCCGACAAAACATCTGCTAATATCATTCTATCTTTTGGCTATATCGTCATACAACTTCTGCAGATAGGCCTGCCCCAAAGAGAGGTTTTGCCCTTTCTTCGGGCCTTCATCTACAACAATCGCATCCGCTTCATTATTAAATATCAATTGGTTGTCCGGCGTCAAAAAGCCGAAAGCGTCCGGCACGGTAAAGAAAGCAAAATGAGGAGAAGCCGGATTGAGCATATCTTTGCTGAACGTAAACTCACCGTGCGGTATCGACAACTGCGCCAATAACGTAGCGGCAATATCCTGTTGGGAACCGTAGACACCGATACGTTCCGGTCCGCGTACCGCCCCGCCCACTATCAGCAGAGGAATCCGGTATCTGCCCGTTTCAAGGTTTCCGATACGTTCGGGATAGGCTCCCAAGTGGTCGGGAACCAGTACCACTGCCGTATTCTTCCATTGCGGCAACCTGCGGAACAGTTTCACAAAATCACCGATGCAACTGTCCGTATACGCAAAAGCATTCAAACGTTCGTTCGCCAAACGGCTGTACGGAACTTCAAACGGCTCATGGCTGCTGGAAGTCTGCAACACACGGAAATGCGGCGTCTCCCTACCCGCCAGGGTACTGTCGGCAGCTTCCGCCTTCAGGTCGTCCAGCAAACGGCGGAATACAAGATGATCGTGCACGCCCCACTTGCTCAGACGCTCCGATACTGGAAAGTCCCGGTCGGCAACAATGTCCTCAAAACCGGACGACATCAGATAGGAACGCATATTGGTGAAGTCGGCATCACCGCCATAATAATATTTCGTCCTGTAACCGGCATTCTTCAAACTGCCTGCAATGGCAGGGATAGACTGCGTCTTACGGGGATACTTCATTATGCTGGTAGTGGGCTGTGCCGGATACCCGCTCAATATGGCAACCAACCCGCGGTCGGTGCGGAAACTGTTCGCATAGAAATTCGTGAAGAGAACGCCCTCTTGCGCCAGGCTGTCCAACTGCACGGCCACGCCGGGTTCTCCCCCAAGCGTTGTCATCAGCCACGAAGAGAAACTCTCCATGATGATAAAGAGCACATCGGGACGCTTTGTCGTAAACAACGAATGCAAAGAATCCGGAGCCTGCTGCAGGGAATCTGCCGAAATACCGTCCCGCATCGGAACGGCAGGGTCTGCCAAACCGGAAAAAATACGGTCGGCCGCATCCGCTTCCATGAAACGGTATTGACTGCCGAAGTCCTTCTGCTTAGAGAGAGACTCCATTAAGCTGAAAGCCGGATTAATGGCGGCATAGTTCAAGCGCTGGTCGGTACTGAAATACACCTTCCCGGTATTCATGGTGGAGACTGTAAATCCGCCGCGAATCGGGATAAACAATAATCCGGTCAGCAGCAACAGTACCCCCGATACCCTCAAACGCCGATAAGGTATCTTCATGCGTTCGAAAACCCGTTTCCGCAACAGCACGCCATGGAATATCCCGTATAATGCCGCCGCATAGGCAACCATTGCAATAATTCCCCCGATTACCACCCATATACTGACACTTGCCACCGCATCTTTGGGCGAAGAAAAGAAATAGAACAGAGGCGTAGCGTCCAACCGGAATCCCCAGTATTCGTATAATCCCAAATCGACGGTAAATATAACGGAGAGCAAAACCGAAATGAAAGCAAAATAACCGTACCATATACGGCGAAGAAGATTGGATACCGTCCAGGCAGAACAGATAAAGAGCAATCCAGGAACAGCAGTCAGATAGCCTGCAAGCGATAAGTCCAACGGAAGTCCATGCCACATCACACCCAACCACTCCGTCCACGAAACGCCCTCGTACAAGGAACGGTAGAAGAGCATAAAAAACGGTTTCTGTAATGCGAATATACAGATAAACAAGCAGTATGTCTTGAGAAATCCTATAAGCCTATCTTTCATCGGTGCTTTTTCTTAAACTGAATATATTCGGCAAAAATAAAGTTTTTTATTCTATTTCTCGCCAATATTGGTTAAGAAATGCGTGAAAGATAGGCTTATAAGAATTTAAGAGCTATCCGTTTACACGTTTATAGTCTTCCAGAAACTTCTTTAATCCGGCGTCCGTCAGCGGATGATTCAGCAGTCCTTTTATGGCGGAAAGCGGACATGTAGCTACATCCGCCCCTACCTCTATGCACTGGATGATATGCGCCGTATGGCGGATGGAAGCCGCAAGCACCTGGGTAGCGTAGCCATAATAACGGTATACGTCCACAATCTTACCCACCAAAGCGATACCGTCTTCACTGATGTCGTCAAGACGGCCTACAAAAGGCGAAACGTAAGTTGCTCCGGCTTTTGCCGCCAGCAGCGCCTGCCCTATGGAAAATACCAGTGTACAGTTGGTGCGGATACCTTTTCCCGAAAAGTATTTAATGGCTTTTATGCCGTCTGCGATGCAGGGTACTTTCACCACGATATGCGGATTGAGCGCGGCGAGTTCTTCACCTTCCTTAATCATGCCCTCGTAATCGGTGGCAATAACCTCTGCACTGACATCTCCCTGCACGATGTTGCAGATGTCTACATAATGCTTGCGCTGGTTTTCCACGCCTTTGATACCTTCTTTCGCCATGAGCGAGGGATTGGTAGTCACTCCGTCGAGTACGCCCATATCATAGGCTTCCCGAATCTGGTCTAAATTTGCAGTGTCGATAAAGAACTTCATAATATAATTTGTTTAAGGATTTATTTTACAAATATAGCGATTTACGCCATAGTCTGTTCTTTATCAGCAGGATATTTTAACGGTTACGCGTCAGGCACAAACGGTGGGTTATCGTTTCCGGCAACTCGTTCTCGTAATGGGTCACCATAATCATGGTCTTGTCCCTACGACGGCAGAAGGCTTCTATGATTTTCCTGACGCGACGGCGGTTGTACGTATCCAGCCCGTGCAGCGGTTCGTCAAGAATCAGCAGTTCGGGATCTTTCACAAAGGCACGCGCCAGCAAGGCAAGGCGCTGCTCGCCGCTGGACAGTTGCAGGAAAGGCTTGTCCTTCAAATGCGCCACACCGAAAATATCCATCCACCACTCGCACACAGCCATCTGGCCGGCATGCGGACGTTTGTACAAACCGATGCTGTCGTGCAGTCCGGAAGCTACGATTTCGATGGCAGGCAGGTTTTTCAGATAGGCACGGTGCATCTCCGGACTGACGTAACCTATATGCTTCTTGATTTCCCAAATGCTCTCTCCCGTACCTCGCTTACGGCCGAACAGACGGATGTCGCAGGCATAAGACTGAGGATTGTCCGCACATACCAGACTGAGTAAAGTGGACTTGCCCGCACCGTTCTCACCGCTCAATGCCCACTTCTGCCCACGCATCACCGTCCAGTCCAGTTCTTTCAGAATCGTACGGTCACCGTAGCGGATACTGACTTTGTTCAGCCGGACCACTTCGTCCGAAGTAAAGTTCATGTTTTCGTAAGGAAGACCGGCAATGCGCTGCTGCAATTCGCCCAAAGAAGCGACATCCGCCTCAGCACGGAGGGCATCTTGTTCACGGAAAGCCTGCAGGTAGGCTGCACGCGGCATTTTCTCTCCCACTGTTTTATTGTCAACAGGAACTACGTGGGTAATAAAAGACGGTATATCATCCAGCATGGAAAGTACCAGTACGATTTGCAGGGAAGCAAGTTGCGCCAGCTTCTCCAAGACAGTGTACAACAGCTCGCGCGTAGCAGCATCCAGTCCGATGAAAGGGTTATCCATGATAAGGACACGCGGAGCCGTAAGCAGCGTCTTGGTCAACTGGAACTTACGGAGTTCTCCGCTGGAAAGGAGAATAACCTTCTTGCCCAGCATCGGTTCGATACGGAAAAGCTCAAACAGTTGCTGTCTGAGAGACTCGTCCTTTACCTCGCCCAGCAGGTCGCACACCAGCGGAGCATCTTCCTGGTCGTGAGCATTCCAACGCTGCTGGTAGTAATAATTGGCATCGGCGGAACCGTAGGTGTCACGAAAAGCGATGTACCTGATGTTGTCGTAAGCGGTTTGTGTGGCGGAAGGACGGAAATCGTATGTCAGCGTACCGTCGCGCAAGGGATATTTGCCCGTAAGCAAATCGACCAACAGACTCTTTCCTGCCCCGTTAGGGCCTGCGATAGCGATATGTTCACCGTCGAGAAAATCAAGGGTTATGGGGTTCGATAAACGGACAAGCGGGTTGCGTGCCACGCCCCCCGCTATATGTATGGTATGTTGTTGCATCCTGTCAATGGTTTGTGGTTTGAACGGAGCAAAGATAAGAGAAAAAAATCTTTTTCCGACATCGCCACTCCTGTTGTTGTCACTTCCCGATTCCGTTTTCACATTTTTCAAACTTTCACCAATTTTGCGGATATGAGAACCGTATAACCACAAAGTAAGGAAAATAGAAATTCAAAATCTGTTAGCCGATGTTGAAAAACAGAAAACGGCTTAAAAAGCCAAAACAGCCCGTACCCGGTCAAGCATATTGCCTTTAACTCCATTCGACACGTAGCCAAGGTACATATTTACAAAAAATGCATTGTCGCCATTATCCGGAACTTCTGAAGAAGACCAATAAAGAGCTTCACCAACTTTTTGAGCTTCGAAGTCAGACAAAGCCTCTAACTTCTCATTGACAACGTTGACATTACTTCCGGAAACATTTATACCGCCATAGTTTCCATTTTCCGACCAGCCACTTTCTACCCAGCCCGAACAGAGTGTGGAGAGTTCACGTACAGAAGGAAAATACCAACCGCTACTGCTCTGTGGAGTCGGATTGTCAGAAGTGTATGCAGCAATTTCCATATAAGCTTTTAATAAACTGCCACTATTACTCGCATCATCATTCCATGCCTTCATTGCCTGTGTATTGCTATAACCACATATATGGCTTGTTTCGGAGACACCTATACCGGTTTGCCGATAAACGGATTGCCAACTGATGCCAGCGCTTGCATCCTTCAAGGCAACTACCAAACCATGTGCAGACTTTTTAATACTATTTACTTCATCCCCCATTATAATGGTTTTGGAAGTATCGCTTATTTTCCCTTTCAATTTACTATCATTCTCCGCTACATTACCTGTATGGAAAATGACACCTATCGGAGTTTTCGTATTGTCAAGAGTTGTGGAAAAAGTGCCGTCACTGTAATAATAATCGCCCACAGTCGCTGTGATATTGGAAATCAGTGCACGAGCAACACATGTTATTCTTCCGTCTGTCCCCACTATGGTTACCTCAAGCATGGCTTTGTCGCCAATATCAATGCCCGCAGGAGCATGAACGGTAATAACAGATGTATAAACTCCCTGTGAAGCAACAGGTTTCGTTATTGTTGCACTCCAAGGCGTTGCAACGGCTCGTGTCCGGATATCGGTGCCGACACCCTTGTCACTGACGACTTGAACCATGATAGCAGTACAGTCGCTTTCCCTGAAACCTGCTGGAAACGTGAAAGGAATTTCGGTAGTAAAGGCAGTTATGATTAAGGCGGAATTAGCCTGCCCTGCCTGGTCGTCACCAATGTAAAAAGCCCTATAAAGGGGAAGTTCTATCAGTTCAGTGCAAGTTACCATTCCTGCTGCATCCGTATTGGTTATAGTAATAATAACAGAATTGCCGCTATCGTCTACTGTAATAGAGCTGGAAGCCCCATTTATCCCGTCTGTGCCGTCAACGCCGTCTTTACCTATAGCTTTTACCCCTGTAGATGTCCAAGAAGCACCTTTGTCGATAGAGATTTCCCATTCTTTGCTAACTGCATTGATGCGGACTTTCGGAGCAACAGCATCGTCACCTTTCATACCGGTCTCGCCCCGTTCGCCTGTAACACGCAGAGGGCTACCATCGTTGTCCAATATATAGGAACCGTCCAAAGTCCAGTAATAAACGCCGCCGTTCTCTTTCACGCCTATATTGGGAACAATACCTGGAGCGCCGTCATTACCTTTTTCGCCTTGCCTTCCGTTCTTTATTATTACAGTTTCATTTTTCAGAAAAGCAATCATATAACCTGAACCATCTGGTAATTCACTTACACCTGTAACGTAATCGTTATCAGCAAGAGCAGCAATAAGACTTTGCATACTCTCGATTTGCACGTTAGCTGTCTTCTGCCACTCCTCAAGGGCAGAAAGTCGGGCATTGAGGGCAGTCTGTTCTGCACGTATTTCATCAAGGCTCTGATGAGCACAACTGCACAGTATAAATGTGGCAGCAAACAATAAAAATAAACTCTTTTTCATGAGAAGAAATTTTAATTGATTAACGGATTAGAAAGTAAAATACAGCCGGCAAATGCAAGAATGCTTCCTGCAAGAATATCTTTCCGATACAATTGCATCGGAAGCAGCACTTTTCGTTCCGTACAATTTTCCTTATAGAACATTTCCCGGTTGGAAGCATACAAGGAGTCTTGAGCTGCTGCCTGTAACTGCATAAAGGATGAGAGATGTGTTTTTTTCGTCATGTGGCATAGTATTAAGTTAAACATACAAAAAACGTGAGTCGCTGTATTTGTTTATCTTATCTATCAGGCCTTCGCATTGCCTTGCACTTAGATAAACAACAGCCACTCACGTCGTTTTGTATATAGATACTTTTCTTCCCGGTATACCTGGGAAAAAAGTAGGTATATAACACAGACGTGAGCGTTGTTGTTATCACCTTCAAGTGCATTTCAAAGTTGCGAAGTTTGATAGACGAAGATAATTTCAATAACGCTTCTTACAAAAATATAGCTCCATTGCACCCAACGGACTGTTACAAAGATAAACAGTTTTTCCCAACCAAAGCGGGATTGTTCTGTTTTTATTTCACTTTTTTCAGGAATACCTGAAACTGCCACCACTTATTACGCTAGCTTGCCAACGGATATGCTCATTATCTCTTCTCATTTCTCGCGGATGCATCACCAGTTTATCCCCATTAAACTTCAGGTTCATTAGGAATAAACTTCAGGTTTATTCCTAATAAACTATCAGTTTAACCTAAGTAATCAGGAATAAACTCCAGCATTCTTGTACCCAAAGCCCTCTTATTTATAGAAAATAAGCGCAGACTGTGCCGGAACAGAAATCTCCGGTCCGTACATCGTTCCCAATCCCTTCTCACTGATAAATCCGTCCTTACAAACAACCGTATATTTGCCTTCGGGTACTGATACCTTAGCCGTTTCCTTACGCGCATTCAACACCACATAGATATCTCCCCACGCATCACCACCGGCATGCTCTTTCAACCGATAAGCCACTACGTTGCCGCCCTCAGCCGGCAGGAACTCCAGGTGTTTGCGAACCAGTCCGGCATCTCCCAGGCGGAAAGCCGGATGATGCTTACGCAATTGAATCAATCCTTTATAATAAGCAAACACATCGGCATGCTCCGTCTTGCGTTTCCAGTCGATGGCATTGACGGAGTCCGGACTTTGATAGCTGTTGTGTACGCCCTTCTTATCGCGCATCACTTCCTCGCCTGCATAGATGAAAGGCACGCCCTGCGAAGTGAACACCGCCGTTTGCGCCAGCTTATCCAACCGGGCAAGCTCTTCGGGAGTGATACCGGGGATGCTGGACTTCAGTCTGTCCACCAGGCACATATCATCGTGGCAAGATACATAGCTAATCATCTGCGTGGGTTGTTCCGCCCAGGGAGCCTTACTGTAATTCACTTTTCCATTATCGACCTGCGGATGCCTTACAGCACCGACAATACCGAATTTGATACTCTCCTCTCCCCCCGGCAGTCCGGCAAGGAAAGCGCCCTGACGGTTATCGTTGAACGGACCGCGCAACGCATCACGCATTTCGTCGGAGAAAGCTGCGATGCCCGGCATCTTATAGGTATTGGCTTTCATCGCCAAAGAGTCCTGCGCCAATTGGGGAGCCGATGCGGCCCATCCCTCTCCATAAATAAAGATGGTAGGGTCTACCGCTGTTGCCGCCTTGCGTATTTCGTTCATGGTTTCGATGTCGTGAATGCCCATTAAGTCGAAACGGAAACCGTCGATATGGTATTCGTTTATCCAGTGTAATACGGATTCTACCATATATTTGCGCATCATAGGTCGGTCGCTCGCCGTTTCGTTGCCGCATGCAGAGGCATCTGCGAAACCGCCGTCTGGAGCCTGACGATAGAAATATCCGGGAACGGTACGCTCGAAATTGCTCTCGGCCGTATTGAAAGTGTGATTGTACACCACGTCCAACACTACGCGGATGCCTGCCTTATGCAAGGCTTGCACCATTTGTTTGAACTCACGGATACGCACATCCGGTTTATAAGGGTCGGTAGCGTACGAGCCGTCGGGCACATTGTAATTCTGCGGGTCATACCCCCAGTTGTATTTGTTCTCGTCCAGTCTGGATTCATCTACAGAGGCATAATCATAGGAAGGAAGGATGTGCACATGCGTCACCCCCAGTTCTTTCAGGTGGTCGATACCGGTTGCCAGCTTGTCCGGATTTACCGTACCCGTTTCCGTCATTGCAAGGAACTTGCCTTTATTCCGAATGCCCGAAGAGGGGTCTATGGAGAAGTCACGGTGGTGTACCTCGTAGATTATCACATCGGCAGGCGATGCCAGCGGCGGACGTTTATCTTCCGCCCAGCCTTCCGGGTCGGTTTCCCGCATATCGATAACAGCCGCACGCTTACCGTTTACACCTACAGCCTGCGCATTGATACCCGGCGTATCGCCCAGCCATTTTCCGTTGATTTTTACATTGAAAGTATAGAACTTGCCTTTCAAATCCTGCTCCACCTTAGCCGTCCACGTACCGTCTTCGGCGGGCGACATGGCAACCGTTTCGTAAGCATGTCCGCCCTCTCCCGCATCATACAGCATCAGACGCACTTCATCCGCAGTAGGCGACCAAAGCGTAAATTGCGTAGCAGCCGGAGCATATTCCATTTCTGCCAGACTGCCCGTACGGACCGGATAGAGTTCGTACGACGCGTATTCTTTCTTTGAGGGGGCGCAACTGGCAACTGTTGTAGCCGCAACTCCGATAATGACAAGATTGTTCAATTTCATGGTAGTATTTTTAAGTATAAAATATTAAGTATAATATATAAGGTATAGGTCAGCGTTTTACTTTGTCGGGATTCTTGGCTATGAAGTCTTTCCAGCCGTGATATCCTTTCTCTGCAACAGGACGCCCCATTTGCAGAAAATGGCAGTAGGCAGCGGCAAGCCCGTCGGTGGCATCCATGAATACGGGCATTTCCTCCTTCGGAAAATGAAGCATGCGCTGCAGCATATCCGCCACCTGCTCTTTAGATGCCTGTCCGTTTCCCGTTATCGCCATTTTTATCTTCAGAGGAGCATACTCGGTAATGGGAATATCACGGCTCAGAGCAGCAGCCATAGCCACCCCCTGCGCACGTCCCAGTTTCAGCATGGACTGCACGTTCTTTCCGAAGAAAGGCGCTTCAATGGCAAGTTCGTCCGGCAGATAACTCTCGATAATACCCAGTACCCGTTCGTGGATGTGGCGAAGTTTCAGATAGTGGTCGCCAAATTTGCGAAGGTCTATGATACCCATAGCAATCATTTCGGGCTTGGTTCCCGCCACACGCAGCACCCCGTACCCCATAATGGTAGTACCGGGGTCGATACCCAAAATAATTTTTTCCTTTACCGGCTGTATCACACTATCACCTCCATTAATGTCGGGAAACCGATTACTTTGTCCTTGAATATTTTCAGTAATTCCTCGTTCAGCTTCACTCCCTGTTCCTGATGCCAACGATGAAGTATGGCTGAATTTTCCACCTCAAACTGTACAGAGTAACAGACACTTCCCTCCTCAATATGGCTTAGTATGCGTGCAATGCGCGGAGCATACAGCGCACCGTGCTTCTCTACTTCGGGAAGATAAAATTCCTGCATCCAGGTGAGGAAGTATTTCTCCTGTCCTTCCTCTACATGATAGGTCGTATTATAGATCAACATAATTTCTTTTTGCATTTTATTGCGCAAACATAGCAATTATTTCAGAATAATGCATTATATTTGCGCCATCAAATAAAGCAGGTAGTTCTGCAAACGTTAGCAACGGGGCGTTAGCTCATCTGGCTAGAGCGCGACACTGGCAGTGTCGAGGTGATGAGTTCGAGTCTCATACGCTCCACAAAGGTTGACTTCATGGTCAGCCTTTTTATGCATTTAAGGAACAAATAACAACAATATGATAGCCAGAATCAACGAGCTTCTGCAAGAAGTAGAAGCACTGAAAGCCGCTAATGCCGAGGAATTGGAAGCACTGCGAATCAAGTACCTCAGCAAGAAAGGAGCCGTTAACGAACTGATGGCAGACTTCCGCAACGTGCCTGCCGACCAGAAGAAAGAAGTAGGCATGCGCCTGAATGAACTCAAGAACAAGGCACAGGAAAAGATTGCCGCTCTGAAAGAACAATTCGAGAGCCGGGACAACGGTTGCGAAGACCTTGACCTTACCCGTTCGGCCTATCCCGTGAAATTAGGGACACGCCATCCGCTCAGCATCGTAAAGAACGAAATCATCGATATATTTGCCCGTATGGGATTCAACATCGCCGACGGTCCTGAAGTGGAAGACGACTGGCATGTATTTTCCGCCATGAACTTTGCCGAAGACCATCCGGCACGCGACATGCAGGATACTTTCTTCATCGAAAACAATGCCGAGAATGTATCGCACAATATCATACTGCGCACACATACATCCAGCGTGCAAAGCCGTGTCATGGAGAATACACAACCGCCCATCCGCATTATCTGTCCGGGACGCGTATACCGTAACGAGGCTATCAGCTATCGTGCACATGCTTTCTTCCACCAGGTAGAAGCGTTGTTTATAGACCGTAATGTATCGTTCACCGACTTGAAACAAGCTCTGTTGCTCTTTGCACAGGAAATGTTCGGCAAGGATACCAAGATACGCCTTCGTCCTTCCTACTTCCCGTTTACGGAACCAAGCGCCGAAATGGACATCAGCTGTAATATCTGTGGCGGCAAAGGCTGTCCTTTCTGTAAAGGAACCGGTTGGGTCGAAATCTTAGGTTGCGGTATGGTAGACCCCAATGTACTGGAACTGAACGGTATTGACAGCAAGATATACAGCGGCTACGCTTTAGGTATGGGTATAGAACGTATTGCCAATCTGAAATATCGCGTAAACGACCTGCGCCTGTTCTCGGAAAACGATACGCGCTTCCTGAAAGAATTTGAAGCAGCTTATTAATATAGAAATCCTGATATTTCTATATTGGGCATAAAATTGGGATGTGCCAGAACCCAAAAAGGCACTCACCATTTATTTTTAGGCACGGATTGCACGGAGAAACACGGATTAAATCAAAAAAAGGACCGTGAAGTCCGTATAATCCGTGCCTAAAAGAAATTATCAGGCGTATTTTTACTCTCGATTATTTGCAACTAACGGTTTTTAATACAGCCTGATTATCAATCCTATTAAATCTCCACCCAATGAAAGATAGGCTCGTAACTCCCGGCTATTGTTTTATCCTCGCTGCCAACTTCCTGCTGTACTTCGGCTTTTGGCTATTGATACCCGTATTGCCATTCTATCTATCCGAAGTATTCAATGCAGGAAACTCCACTATCGGCATCATTCTTTCCTGCTATACGGTAGCTGCCTTATGCATCCGTCCGTTCTCCGGATATTTTCTGGACAGTTTTGCCCGCAAACCGTTGTATCTGTTAGCTTATTTCATCTTCATGACCATGTTTGCCGGATACATCATTGCCGGGTCACTCACTTTATTTATCCTGTTCCGCATCATACACGGCGTATCATTCGGCATGGTAACCGTAGGCGGCAATACGGTGGTCATCGACATCATGCCCTCATCAAGACGCGGAGAAGGCCTCGGATATTACGGGCTCTCCAACAACATAGCCATGGCAGTGGGGCCGATGTCCGGTTTGTTCCTGCACGATGCAGGCATGAGTTATACTACCATATTCTGTTGCTCGCTGGGTTCCTGCATTGCCGGGTTCATCTGTGCTTCCTTAGTGAAAACCCCGTATAAGCCGCCTGTCAGACGCGAACCGATTTCGCTCGACCGCTTTATTCTGCTGAAAGGCATTCCTGCAGGTGTCAGCCTGCTCTTATTATCCATTCCTTACGGAATGACTACCAATTACGTAGCCATGTATGCCAAAGAAATCGGTATCCATGCAACTACCGGCTTTTTCTTTACTTTCATGGCGGTGGGCATGGCTATCTCGCGCATCTTTTCCGGCAGGATTGTAGACAGAGGAAAAATAACGCAGGTGATTTCGGCAGGATTGTACATCGTGGTATTCAGTTTCTTCCTGCTCTCGGCATGCGTCTATATCATCGAGTGGAACAGTATGGCATGCAACATCGTGTTCTTTGCAGTGGCATTGCTGCTTGGCATAGGCTTCGGCATCATGTTTCCGGCCTACAACACACTGTTCGTAAACCTTGCCCCCAACAGTCAACGGGGCACGGCCACTTCCACCTACCTCACTTCGTGGGATGTGGGGATAGGTATCGGTATGCTGACAGGCGGATACATTGCAGAAGTCAGCACTTTCGACAAAGCCTATCTTTTCGGAGCCTGCC
Organism: Bacteroides sp. NSJ-48; assembly: GCF_014287405.1. NCBI lineage: Bacteria > Pseudomonadati > Bacteroidota > Bacteroidia > Bacteroidales > Bacteroidaceae > Bacteroides > Bacteroides sp. NSJ-48. Next base: position 38,532 of record NZ_JACOOD010000008.1, read on the forward strand.
TGACAATTGTTTCCATGCTCTATTTCAACATCAAGGTAACTCCTCATTATCATAAAAACAAATTACGATGAGAAAGAAAGAACGTTATGAAAAGATACTCGCCTGGTTCAGGGAAAACCGTCCCATAGCGGAGACCGAGCTGCATTATAACAACCCATACGAACTGTTGATTGCGGTAATTCTTTCCGCCCAATGCACAGACAAGCGGGTGAATATGATAACTCCCGCCCTCTACCGGGACTTCCCCACTCCCGAAGCGCTTGCAGCCACTACTCCGGAAGTAGTATACGAATACATACGCAGCGTATCTTACCCGAACAACAAGGCCAAGCATCTTGTAGGCATGGCTCAAATGCTGGTGAAAGACTTCAACAGCCAAGTCCCCGACACACTGGAAAAGCTCGTGAAACTTCCCGGTGTGGGACGCAAAACGGCAAATGTAATCCAGTCGGTCGTCTTCAACAAAGCCGCCATGGCGGTAGATACCCACGTTTTCCGCGTCAGCCACCGTTTGGGACTGGTATCCGACAAATGCACCACCCCGTTCAGCGTAGAGAAGGAATTGGTTAAATACATTCCGGAAGCAGAGATTCCCATTGCCCACCATTGGCTCATCCTGCACGGACGGTATGTATGTCAGGCACGTACCCCTCAATGTGACAACTGCGGTTTGCAATTGATGTGCAAATATTACTGCCGGAAGTATAAAGTTAGTAAAGAGAGTAACGATGGAGAAGAATAAACAATAATTTAATAGCGGGAAAAAGAAATAAATACTAACTTTGCCGTCACAAAAAGAAAACGGTAACACTTTTAAATAAAAATAGAGTATTATGACAATTGATCAATTTAACTTTGCCGGAAAAAAGGCATTCGTTCGCGTGGACTTCAACGTGCCTCTGGACGAAAACTTCAACATTACAGACGATACCCGTATGCGTGCCGCTCTTCCTACATTGAAGAAGATTTTGGCTGACGGTGGCAGTATTATCATCGGTTCTCACCTCGGTCGTCCGAAAGGTGCAACCGACAAGTTCTCTTTGAAGCACATCCTGAAACATTTGTCAGAACTGCTGGGTGTTGAGGTACAGTTCGCCAACGACTGCATGGGCGAAGAAGCTGCCGTTAAAGCTGCCGCTCTGCAACCGGGTGAAGTGCTGTTGCTCGAAAACCTTCGTTTCTATGCTGAAGAAGAAGGCAAACCGCGCGGTTTGGCCGAAGATGCGACAGACGAAGAAAAGAAAGCTGCCAAAGCTGCCGTTAAGGAAAACCAGAAAGAGTTTACCAAAAAACTTGCTTCTTACGCTGACTGCTACGTAAACGACGCATTCGGTACCGCTCACCGTGCACACGCTTCTACGGCATTGATCGCCAAATACTTCGACAAAGACAACAAGATGTTCGGCTACCTGATGGAGAAAGAAGTGAAAGCCGTAGACAAGGTGTTGAATGACATCCAACGTCCGTTCACTGCTATCATGGGTGGTTCCAAAGTATCTTCCAAGATTGAAATCATCGAAAACCTGCTGAACAAAGTGGATAATCTGATTATCACCGGCGGTATGACTTATACCTTCACCAAAGCTCAAGGCGGTAAAATCGGTCTTTCCATCTGCGAAGACGACAAGCTGGATCTGGCTCTCGAACTGTTGAAGAAAGCAAAAGAAAAAGGCGTAAACCTCGTATTGGCTGTAGATGCCAAGATTGCCGACTCTTTCTCTAACGACGCCAACACTCAGTTCTGCAAAGTAAACGAAATACCTGATGGCTGGGAAGGTCTGGATATAGGTCCTGAGACAGAAAAGATTTTTGCCGAAGTTATCAAGAACTCCAAGACTATCCTTTGGAACGGTCCTACGGGCGTATTCGAGTTCGACAACTTCACTCACGGTTCACGCTCTGTAGGTGAAGCTATCGTAGAGGCAACCAAGAACGGTGCGTTCTCACTCGTAGGCGGTGGCGACTCTGTAGCTTGCGTCAACAAGTTCGGTCTGGCAAACGGCGTTTCTTACGTTTCTACCGGTGGCGGTGCATTGCTCGAGGCAATCGAAGGAAAAGTTCTTCCGGGTATCGCTGCTATCAACGAATAACAAGAACCTCATTCATACAAAAGGCAGCTCTTTGAAAAAAGGGTTGCTTTTTTTTTAATTATATATCCGACACATGAAACGAATTCTACTATCCTGTCTTCTTCTCCTCTCCATATATACATTAAAAGCCCAGGATACGCGTCTGAACAATGTAGTGAATACATTGAAAGAACGCATCACCCTGGCAGGGTATGCCCAAGTGGGATATACCTATGATGATGCCGGCGAAAAGGCCAGCAATACCTTCGACCTCAAACGCGCCATATTCATGGCACGCGGCAAGATTACCGACAAATGGTCGTGCTACTTCATGTACAGCTTCGCCAATACCGGAAAGATACTGGAAGCTTATACGGAATACCGGTTCCTGCCCCAACTCACTGCCCGCATCGGACAGTTCAAAACAATGTACACCATTGAGAATCCGATGTCTCCCTGTTTTGTCGAACTGATAAACTGTTATTCACAGGCGGTCAACTATCTGGCAGGCATCAATGGCAGCGACCCACTCTATGGCTCGAACAGCGGCCGTGACATGGGTATCCTTATCTACGGCGACCTTTTCAAGAAAAAGCTGAGTTATAACCTTGCCGTCATGAACGGGCAAGGCATCAATCTGAAAGACAAGAACAATCAAAAAGACATAGTAGGCAGCCTGATGGTTCATCCGCTCGACTGGCTGTCGGTGGGCGGCTCGTTCGTCAAGGGCAAAGGCTGTGCCGTAGCCGCCTCTTCCGTCAATCCAGATATAGCGATAGGCGACAGCTACACACGCAACCGCTGGTCGGCAGGCGCCACCATACAGACAAAGCCTGTCAGCCTGCGTACCGAATACCTTGCCGGCAAAGACGGACATGTAAAAAGCGACGGATACTATGCAACCGCATCCATACATGTGCTTCCCAAATTCGACATTGTAGCATCCTATGATTATTTCAACAAAGACAAAGCGCAGGATTACAAACAGAGCAACTATGTGGCCGGCGTGCAATGGTGGTTCTATCCCAAATGCCGCTTGCAGGCACAATACACCTATTGCGTTCCCCACAAAGGAGAAAACTCCAACCTGCTGCAGGCACAATTGCAGGTGCGTTTCTGATTTATGAAAACATTCTGGCATTCTTTTTGTACATTTGTAGAGTATAATCACTTAATGAATACAATCTTATGAACGAGCAAGCCATACAAGAGCAATATCAGCATATAGTCAATCTACTGGAACAGAAACGTCTGAAAGAGGCTCAAGTACAACTGGAAGCCTTTTTATGGAACTGCAACGACTGGACGCTCCGCAACCGTCTGGAGCAGGCTAAGGTGTCCTACCAATACATGTTACAGTACATGCGCCAGGGCGTAAACGATCCGGAACGGCAGAAACTATACCGGCAACTTCTGGCAGAAACCTGGGAGCTTGCCGAACAGACCCGCATCAGCCTGCTCGATGAGGTTTCGACCCGTTATTACCACTCCCTGCACAAGAACAAAAAGAATATGGTAGCCGGTTACGGCATGTCTTCCTGGCTGAAAGTTCTGGAATCTTTTCCTGACGATATGGCGGTTTGCCAGCTTATGCCGGACAACAAACAAAGTCTGGACAGCGCCCTGCAACGCCATGAAGGCACTGCCCAATATCTATTCCTCACTACATGGGGCAACAGTGGCTGGACGGCAGAAGAAGAACAGGAAGCCAGGCTGTATCTGGAGTCCGAATTGTTGCCGGTAAATGACTTGTGTCTGTTCACCGGAGCCATCCTGCTCAGCCTGATGGAATGTTTCGATCCGCGGAAATTCTCATGGTTACTGGATGCCGCAACGCACGCCGACACACAAGTCAACCAGCGCGCCCTGGTGATTATTGCCATCATACTGCACATACACTCCAACCGCTTGCGGCTATACCCAGAGCTGATGGCAAAGTTATCGCTTCTCGATGAGGACGGCAGCTTCGGCAAACAGTTGAACCGGGTTTACATCCAGCTACTCCGCAGCCGTGAGACAGAGAAGATAGACAAGAAGATGCGTGAAGAAATCATTCCGGAAATGATGAAGAACGTCACCATCATGCGCAACATGAAGTACGGCTTCGAAGAAAACATTGATGAAGACGACCGCAATCCGGACTGGGAGAAAGCATTTGAGGAATCGGGCCTGGGCGACAAGATACGCGAGATGAACGAACTTCAACTGGAAGGAGCCGATGTATATATGAGTACGTTTGCCCAACTCAAGAGTTACCCGTTCTTCCAAAATCCGCATAACTGGTTTTATCCGTTCGACATGCAGCATTCCAGCATCATACGGGAGTTCGGACTGAAGCCTACCGGAGAAAACGCCGTCCTGTCACTGATACTGCAATCAGGCTTTTTCTGCAACAGCGACAAGTATTCATTATGCTTTACCATGGCACATATACCGCAAGCGCAGCGTAATATGATGCTCAGTCAAATGACATCACAGGATTTGAATGAACTGATGGACGAAAGCAAATCGTCCAGCCTGCGACAGTATGCTTTGCGACCGGATGTTATCAGCAACCAGTATATCCACGATTTATATCGGTTCTTCAAGTTAAGCCAGCGCCGCCATGAGTTCCGTGATATTTTCAAGGAAGAAATAGCCCTGCACCGCATACCGGCACTGAAAGACATTTTGTGCAAGCCCGAACTATTGGCAACCATAGCCGACTTCCATTTCCGCAAAGAGCATCCCGCAGAAGCCTTAAGCATCTATAAAGAAATAACGGATATGAACCATGCCGATGCGGAAATCTTCCAAAAGACCGGCTATTGCCTGCAAAAAGAGAAACGTTACAAAGAAGCTATCGAGGCTTATAGGAAAGCCGATGTGCTGAAACCCGACCATGTATGGACTATCCGCCACCTCGCCACCTGCCACCGCCAATTGCGAGACTTTGCAACGGCATTGGAATATTACAGAAAAGCGGAAGCCATGCAACCGGAAAACAGAAACCTGCCATTCCTCATCGGCAGTTGCCTGGCGGAGCAGGAACGCTACGAAGAAGCCTTGCAATGTTTCTTTAAGCTGGATTTCATGGAGAACGACTGCATCAAGGCATGGCGTGCCATAGGCTGGTGCTCGTTTGTCAGCGGAAAATTTGAACAGGCCATGCGGTATTACAACAAGATACTTGCCTTGAAACCGCTTTCCACAGATTACCTCAATGCCGGACACGCAGCATTGCTATTGGGAAATATGGAAAAGGCTGCCGAACTGTACGGGAAAGCTACCTCGGAAAGCGGTAACCGGGAGACTTTTCTTGAGATGTTCGATAAAGACAAGGAGATGCTCATCAAGTTGGGGGTAGACGAAAAAGACATACCGCTGATAAGAGATTTTGGTTTAACCGCTGATTAAAAGATAAAAAAACATATCCCGTCATTCAGAGACTCGTAGCAATGAAAAGCCTCCCTCCCCTATATAAGCTTACCGCTACACGTCTCTGAATGACAGTATGACGTAAGATTTCGCTTCCCATACCTCCTATATTTACCTCATTGGAGTAAAAAACAGGCGAAATGGTGTATTTTCCGTTCATATTACCTCTCCTTATTTCCTAATTGAAGGTATTTACTTATTTTTGCTATAGCTTTAAAGTAAATACAATGAAACGACTCGATGTTCTTATTCTTTTGCTATCAATAACCGTATTCATCATTGCCCAACCGGTTTGTCAGGTCAAGCACTTTTCTGTCAATGACGGTCTCGCCCAAGGAAATGTAATGGGAATGCTTCAAGACCAAAAAGGCTTCATCTGGTTCAGCACTTGGAACGGACTGAGTAAATATGACGGATACACATTCAAGACCTATAAGACTTCTCAGGAAGACCGTTACGCTTTCGGCAGTAACCGTATGGGAACAATCTCCGAAAGCAAATACGGAGATATCTGGTGTCCTACCTACGACGGACAAGCCTGTCTGTTCGATGTGGAAACGGAAAAATTCATCGATGTATTGCAACCTCTTGAAATTACAACCAAGCACTCTAACTATGTCTCACGCATATTGTCATTGAAGAAAGGCATAGCGTGGATTATCTGCAAAAACGGATACACATATAGAGCCGATGAACAACTATGCAAACGCGGAGAAGGTATCACACTGTACTCCACATTCACCAAGAATCTGAAAGGAGACCGTATCTATACCGTTTATCAGGACTCCGATGAAGACGAATGGATATTGACCAACAAAGGCGTCACCATTGTTGGAAACAAAAGGGTAGACACAGACTTTCCATTTCAATATATCACACAAATAAAGGAGAATATATATCTGATTGCCGACAAGGGTAAGCTGGCGCAATACAATTTTCAAACTCAAAAGCTGAAGTTTATCAATATCCCTTGTCCTCACAATAGAATAACCAATGTTACTGTAATAGGAACAGAAACGCTGGCATTAGGTACGGACAATGGTCTGATACTGTATTCCACTCCCGACAATACATTCCGCCAAATCGATATTCGTACATCCACCCAACCTTCCAATTATGTGGAACAGGTCTATCAAGACAAGCAACAAAATATTTGGGTATTCTCCCAAAGCTCCGGCGTCATCCGTATCTTGCCCGGCTGTGATGAAAAAGAGCACCTGTTTACTCCCCAGAATGAAGTTATCAGGCACGGGCGCAACAGCCGTAAACTGATATTCGAAGATAAAACCGGTAACCTATGGGTATTGCCCACCAACGGTAACCTTTCTTATTACGACCGGAAAGAAAAAAGACTCAAACCGCTGCTTACCGACACTGACAATCCTAAATCCATATTCAGCCCGTTGGTACGCTTTTACACTCTCGACACACAAGGAAACTGTTGGCTTGCCACTGCACGCGGAATAGACCGGATAAGTTTTTTCCCTCAAAGTTTCCAATTCAACCAAACCGATTACGAAGCAGAAACACGTGCCTTCCTGCGAGACAGCAACAATCGCTTATGGAGCGCATCCAAAGCAAGTTACATCCAGATATATGCCCCCGACGGAAGTTTGGAAGGCTACCTTTCGCCACAGGGAAATATTGTCAAAGAGAAACAACTGTTCTACAACGGCGTATACGCCATCATGGAAGACAAAGAGAAGAACATCTGGCTGGGTACGAAAGGCGCCGGATTATTCCAACTGACTCCCAAAGGAATAAATCGATATTCCGTCACTTGCTTCAAGCACCAACCGAACAATCCTTACAGTATAAGTGACAACAGCATATATTCCATTTTTCAGGATAGCCACAACCGCATCTGGATAGGTTGTTATGGTGGCGGACTAAACCTGCTGACCCGGCGAAATGACCAAATACCCATATTCATCCATAGCAACAATGAACTGAAAAACTATCCCACGGATTATGGAATGAAAGTGCGTAACATCACCGAAGCTCCCGGCGGCGTACTTATGGTAGGTACCACGAACGGACTGCTCACTTTCTCCAATAAGTTTGAATTGCCCGAAGAAGTAAAGTTCTACAGAAACTGCCATCAGCCGGGCGATAAAAACAGTCTTGCCACCAACGACATTACGCACATCTATACAGACAGACGAAAGACAACATACGTTATAAGTTTCACCGGCGGTATCAGTAAAATTATCTCCGGTCAATTGCTCAGCGAACAAATACGCTTCAAGAACTACGACCAAAGCAACGGATTGGCCTCCGACCTGACCCTCTCAATGACGGAAGACACCCACAATCACCTTTGGATAGTTTCCGAAATAGCCCTATCCAGATTTAATCCCGACAACGAGACTTTTGAAAACTACATGCTTGGCTCCACCTACCAGCAACAGTTCAACTTCTCAGAAGCTCTCCCTGTCATTAACGCCCGCAAACAAATCGTATTGGGTACAGACAAAGGTTTTCTGGAAATTTCTCCCGATAAGATGCGAAAAAGTACCTATGTACCCCCTATCGTATTTACCGGATTTAAAATACAAGGGCATCCGGCAGACCATCCAATCGACAATCTGAAAGAACTGGAACTGAAAGCATCCCAGCGGAACGTTACTTTCCAGTTTGCCGCACTCGATTACGTAAATCCCGACAATATACTTTACGCCTATCGCCTGCAAGGGCTGGAAGACGAATGGAATGAAGTCGACAACAACCGTTCCGCCAGCTATATCAATCTGCCGGCAGGACAGTACCAATTACAAATCAAATCGACCAACAGCGACGGAGTATGGACCGACAACATACGTACGCTATCCATCCATGTACTCCCGACATTTTGGGAAACCTATTGGGCATGGCTACTCTATTTCATTCTGTTTGTCCTGTTCACCGCCACCATTGTATATGTTCTGTTCTATATTTACCGTCTGCGCCACCAAGTAGACATGGAACAGCAACTCGCAAATGTCAAGCTACGTTTCTTCACCGATATTTCCCACGAACTGCGTACTCCGTTGACCCTGATAGGCAGTCCGGTTACAGAAGTCCTGGAGAACGAGCCCCTGTCTCCCACTGCCCGCGAGCACCTGACCCTTGTGCGCAGGAACACAGAACGGATGCTCCGACTAATGAACCAGATACTGGATTTCCGCAAAATACAAAATCAGAAGATGAAGCTGTTAGTGGAAAACACAGACCTTATTCCGCTCTTGCAGAAAGTGATGGACAGTTTCCGGCTGATAGCCAAAGAGAAGGAGATTGATTACCGGATGCAATCTGCGACCGAATCCGTTTTCGGTTGGATAGACCGGGACAAATTCGAAAAGATATTCTTTAACCTGCTTTCCAATGCATTCAAATATACTCCCAACGGCAAAGCTATCACAGTCAAAGTTACGCCACATAAAGACACGATAGACATCGAAGTGGCGGACGAAGGAATCGGAATCGCAACGGAAAAGTTGCGTACCCTTTTCCTGCGTTTTGAAACACTGGTAAAGGAGAATATTCTCCAGCCCTCATCGGGTATCGGACTATCACTGGTAAAAGAGATGGTAGAAATTCACCACGGTAGCATCAAAGTAGACAGCCAGCCTGGTGTGGGCAGCCGTTTTACCGTAACCCTGCCTCTGCAAAAGCAAGCTTTCGAGAAAGATACGCAAGCGGAATTCATATTGAACGATGCTCAGTCATCCTCTCCGACTGCCACCGATGAAGACACAAAAGGAACAGATGCAAAAGAGACTTATGACAATAATACCACCGACTGCCACTCCATTCTGGTGGTAGAGGACAACAAAGAACTGCGGACTTTTCTAAGGAACAGCCTGTCGGGAGACTACACCGTTATCACTGCTTCCAACGGAGAAGAAGGGCTGCAATCTGCCATAGACAATCTTCCGGACTTAATCATCAGCGATGTCATGATGCCCGTCATGGATGGATTGGAAATGGTGAAGCACATCAAAGAAAACAATTCCATTTGCCACATTCCCATCATCATACTATCGGCAAAGGCATCTTTGGACGATCGCATAGCAGGACTGGAGCAGGGAATAGATGACTATATAACCAAGCCTTTCAGCGCCACTTACTTGAAAACCCGTATCGTCACGCTCCTCCGCCAACGCAAATCGTTGCAGGAAATGTACATGGCGCAACTCACTGAAAGCAAGAACGCCATTATCTCCGGCAACCTCACCCCTTCACAACCTCAGATTACTCCTTTTGACGAACAATTCATGCAAAAGGTTATGGAGTTTATGGAACAGCAAATGGACAACTCGGAGCTGACTATCGACGCATTTGCCGAGCATCTGATGATGAGCCGTACTATCTTTTATCGGAAGTTGAAATCGATTATCGGGCTTACTCCCGTGGATTTCATACGCGAAATCCGCATCAAACGCGCCGTACAACTGATAGACAGCGGAGAGTATAACTTCTCGCAAATTGCTTATATGACCGGATTCAGCGATCCGAAGTACTTCAGCAAATGCTTTAAAAAGGTTATGGGGGTCACACCTTCGGAATATAAAGAGAGAAAATGAAAAAACATCCGAATAAAAAACACACTCTTTCGACCGGATATTACCCGTTTAAAAACCGGAAAGCGCGTACTATTGCAATCGTTAAACGGAATACCATAAAAAACGATTACTCAAAGATGAAAAAACAATGGATTATCGCCTGCCTTGCCGGTGTACTAACGACTGGTGCCCAGGCCCAACAATCAAACTATGTTTCCGAAGTATGGATAGCCGACCAAGGAAACGGCACCTACAAGAACCCTGTTCTCTATGCAGACTACTCCGACCCTGATGTCTGCCGCGTGGGTGATGATTTCTACCTGACGTCATCCAGTTTCGGCTGTCTGCCCGGACTACAGATTCTCCATTCCAAAGACTTGGTGAACTGGTCTATTATCAGCGCCGCCGTACCCGCCGCCCTTCCTCCGGTCACCACTCCCGAACGTCCGGAACACGGCAACCGTGTGTGGGCTCCCAGTATCCGCCATCATAACGGCGAATTCTATATTTTCTGGGGAGACCCGGACCAAGGCATATTCATGGTAAAGTCGTCCCGGGCAGAAGGTCCGTGGAGCAAGCCCGTACTTGTAAAAGAGATTAAGGGTATTATCGATACCTGCCCCATTTGGGATGAAGACGGCAAAGTCTACCTGGCACACGCATACGCCGGCAGCCGCGCCGGGCTGAAAAGCGTCATCGCCATCTGCGAGTTGAGCGCCGACGCTACCCAAGTCATCGGTCCTTCCCGCATCATCTTCGATGGACACGAACATCACGGCACGTGCGAAGGGCCGAAACTGTACAAGCGCAACGGTTATTACTACGTTTTCCTCCCTGCCGGCGGCGTGGCTACCGGCTGGCAGGTGGTGCTTCGCTCCCGTAACATCTATGGTCCTTATGAAAACCGTACCGTACTGGCACAGGGCAACTCACCCGTCAACGGACCTCATCAGGGTGGCTGGGTGGACACGCCTACCGGTGAAGACTGGTTCATGCACTTTCAGGATGTAGGCGCCTACGGACGTGTAGTACATCTGCAACCCATGAAGTGGATTGACGACTGGCCTGTAATCGGAACAGATAAAGACGGGGACGGATGCGGCGAACCCGTACTGACCTACCGCAAGCCCGATGTAGGTAAGACATACCCCGTATGTACTCCGCAAGAAAGCGATGAGTTCGACGGCTACACCCTGTCTCCGCAATGGCAGTGGCACGCCAACATCAATGATAAATGGGCATATTACGCCGGCGACCGGAGTATGGTGCGTCTTTACTCCTATCCCGTTCCGGATAATTACAAGAGCTTGTGGGATGTGCCCAACCTGTTGTTGCAGAAAACCCCGTCGGACAACTTCACCGCAACCATGAAACTGACCTTCCGCCCCAACCCGAAGTACAAAGGCGAGCGTACCGGATTGGTAGTCATGGGCATGGATTATGCCGGACTCATACTGGAGAATACGGAACAGGGAACCGTACTTTCGCAAATCGCCTGCCGGAAAGCAGACAGAGGCGGCACCGAAAAAACAAATGACAGCGTTGCCGTAAAAGACTCTACCCTCTACCTGCGAGTGAAGTTCAGCGCCGACGGCAGTAAAGTGAAAGGCACAGACGACCTGTTGGTACGCTGCAACTTCAGTTACAGTCTCGACGGCAAGAAGTTCCGTCCGCTCGGCGAAACCTTCCAAGCCCGTGAAGGCAAATGGATAGGAGCCAAAGTAGGAACATTTTGTACCCGCCCCGCTATCCGCACCAATGACGGCGGCTGGACGGATGTAGACTGGTTCCGTATCACAAGAAAATAAATGTTGATATCAAAACGTTATCAAAGCATACAGAAAAAAACAACTATATTCATATAATCATGAGAAACAGAATAACCTATCTGCTTGCCTGCCTCATTGTTTCGGGTAGCAGCCTTGCACAGTCCGTCTATAAGGACAACAGCTACAGTCCGGCAGAGCGTGCGGAAGATTTAGTGAAACAACTCACACTGGAAGAGAAAGTATCCTTGATGATGGACAACTCAAAGCCCGTGGAACGGTTGGGCATCAAACCCTACAACTGGTGGAACGAAGCATTGCACGGAGTAGCACGCAGCGGTTTGGCAACCGTTTTTCCGCAACCCATCGGCATGGCGGCTTCTTTCTCTCCCGAAGCTTTACATACAGCTTTCGTTGCCGTATCCGACGAAGCACGCGCCAAGAATGCTGTCTACTCGAAAGAGGGCAGCTACAAACGCTATCAAGGGCTGACCATCTGGACACCCACGGTGAACATCTACCGCGACCCTCGCTGGGGACGGGGTATAGAAACATACGGTGAAGACCCTTATCTGGCAAGCGTTATGGGCGTAAATGTTGTAAAAGGCCTGCAATGCCTGGACGAAAACCGGAAATACGATAAGGTACACGCTTGCGCCAAGCACTTCGCCGTGCACTCCGGTCCCGAATGGAACCGCCACAGCTTCAATGCGGAGAACATCAGCCCACGCGATTTGTACGAAACCTACCTGCCGCCCTTTGAAGCACTGGTAAAAGAAGGTAAGGTAAAAGAAGTGATGTGTGCCTACAACCGCTTCGAGGGTGAACCTTGCTGCGGCAGCAACCGCCTGCTGACGCATATTCTCCGCGAAGAGTGGGGATACGACGGTATTGTCGTATCCGATTGCAGCGCCATCAGCGATTTCCACAACGCCAAAGGACACAAAACCCACCCCGATGCCGCTTCCGCCTCTTCTGCCGCCGTACTGAGTGGAACAGACCTGGAATGCGGTTCCAATTACCGTTCGCTGATAGAAGGAGTAAAAAGAGGACTCATCAATGAAAAAGACATCGACCGCTCCGTAAAACGTCTGTTACAGGCACGCTTCGAATTGGGCGAGATGGACGAACTCAGCCGGGTGGACTGGGCACAGACACCCTATTCCGTAGTCGGCTCCGACAAGCACGATTCACTGTCGCTGGACATGGCACGCAAGTCCATGACACTGTTACAAAACAAAAACGGCATCCTTCCCCTCAAACGCGGCGGGAAAATCATCGCCGTAATGGGTCCCAACGCCAACGACTCCGTGATGCAGTGGGGAAACTACAACGGTACTCCCAAACGTACCATCACCATTCTGGACGGTATCCGATCGGCCATGGGCAAAGACGACAAACTGATTTACGAACAAGGCTGTTCATGGGTGGAAAGGAAATTGATACGCAGCGTATTCAGCCAGTGTAAATCCGAAAACGGCCCCGGCTTCAGCGCCCGTTACTGGAACAATACGGAGTTCAAGGGCGAACCCGCAGCCACGGCACAGCTAAGCACTCCGTTCCATCTCTGTACTTCCGGAGCCACTGTTTTTGCACCGGGCGTAAACCTCACCGATTTCTCTGCCGTTTACCAAAGCGTATTCACTCCCCGGGAGAGCGGCGATGTTGTGTTCGACTTCTACTGCTACGGTTCCGTAAAGCTGCTCGTCGACGGCAAAGAGGTGAAGAGCTTCACCAACAAACACGGCAGCCGTCCGCAAGCACACGGCATGCGTGTAGAGGCCGGCAAATCGTATGACATTGAAATCCGCTTCCAATACTTTGCCAGCGATGCCCAGCTCAACTTCGACATCGGCTTCAAGGAAGAGTGCGACATACAACGCTCGGTAGCCAAAGTGAAAGATGCCGATATCGTGATTTTTGCAGGCGGCATATCCCCTCAACTGGAAGGAGAAGAGATGGGCGTTGACCTGCCCGGCTTCAAGAGAGGCGACCGCACGGACATCGAACTGCCTGCCGTTCAACGGGAAATGATTAAAGCGCTTCACGATGCAGGCAAGAAGGTTATCTTCGTAAACTGTTCGGGTTCCCCCATTGCCATGGAAGCCGAGACGGAACACTGCCAAGCCATTCTGCAGGCATGGTATCCGGGACAGTCGGGCGGTAAGGCCGTTGCCGAAGTCCTGTTCGGCGACTACAACCCTGCCGGACGCCTGCCGGTTACGTTCTACCGTAGCCTGTCGCAACTGCCCGACTTCGAAGACTACAACATGGCAGGACATACCTACCGCTTCTTCAAAGGCGAACCGCTTTTCCCGTTCGGATACGGTTTGAGTTACACCACATTCAAATACGGTAAAATGAAAATGGATTCATCTGTCAAGGTAGGCGAAACGGCAAAAATCACCGTACCCGTCACCAATACCGGCAGCCGCGACGGCGAGGAAGTAGTACAGGTATATCTCAAGAAGAACGGAGAGACAGACGGTCCTATCAAGACGCTGCGCGCCTTCAAACGCATACGCATCCCGGCAGGAAAGACCGTGAAAGTGGAACTCGAACTGACTCCCAAACAACTGGAATGGTGGGACAACACCACCAACACGATGCGTACCATGCAAAATACCTTCGATGTATTGGTAGGTGGAAGCTCTCAAGAAAAAGACCTGCAAAAGAAAACACTAAAACTGTTATAAGAAACCGATAGAACTCCCACTCTGTAGCATTCAGAGAAGTAAAGCGATGAAGAATCTCTTCCCGGTATCTGCAAGGAAGAGATTTTTCATCGCTTTGCTTTTATCCGACAAGGATACCGGCCGTATTCTTTGGCACAACGTCCTGCCGGTCCGTCACACTGGCGGTTACTTCCGTTTCCATGAGGCGAAACGGAAGTTTCCACTAGCGAAACGCTCGTTCCCCTTAAAGGAAACTCCAGTTCCCCTTAAGGGAAATTCTTGTTTCCTTTAAGGGAAACGGTTGTTTCTCCCGTGGGAAACGGACCTTTCCATAAGTATGATAACCGTAAAGAGTTATAGATAAATACCAAACTGTATATAGAAGGGGAAAAAAGCGAATAGAGCACCTCCTGAAAATACAATAGGCACGGATTGTATGAAGTAGCCGCTTCCGGTTTACCAGTTCCATACAATCCGTGCCTTACCAACACGAAGTTATGTCTAAATTCAATTCTGTGTGAGCAATCTCCTTTCCGAGATTTTATCGTATGCCTTACCGTCGATGACTATATCCGTGGCATTCTCCACTTGCAGATACGCATCATCAGCCGTTTCTATTTCGATATTTTCCAGAGTAATTCCGGCAACCTTGTTTATGGAAGCTCCTTTCTGCGCATCGGTTACTTTCATATTCTTAACAGAGAAGTTCTCGATAGGCATTTCGGGCAGTCCGTTCAGGAACATGGCACGGCCGGCACCTTTGCAGGATACATTGGAGATGTGGATATTCCTGAAAGCCGGAGTCTCTTCGGTCACAGCAGGTACAGGAGCACCGGGCGCTTCTTTCACAGCATAATAGAGGTCGGCAATCAATGCATCACCCGGAATGTTTATCATATTGATATTGTCCACGTAGATATTTTCCACCACACCACCACGGCCGCGCGTACTCTTGAAACGCAACCCGACATCGGTACCGATGAATGTACAGTCTGCCACATACACATTCCTGACGCCGCCGGACATTTCACTGCCCACAACAAAACCGCCGTGTCCGTGCAATACGGTGTTGTCCTTCACTATCACATTCTCGCAAGGTTCTCCGCGTCGACGGCCGTCGGCATCTTTACCCGACTTTATACAAATGGCGTCATCACCCGCATCGAACAGGCAATTGGCTACCACCACATTCTTACACGATTCCACATCGAGGGCATCTCCATTCTGCGAATACCAGGGATTGAACACCTTGACGCCATCCAATGTCAGGTCTTCGCAAGAGAGCGGATGCAGGCACCAACTGGGCGAATTGCGGAACGTTACGCCTTCCAGCAATATGCGTTTACTCTTTACGAAGCTCAGCAGCACAGGACGCAACCAGCGTTTCATTCCTTCCCATTCATCGGCAGAAACTGTTCTTTTCTCTTTACTGCCGGTAAGTACAGAAGCTTTCAAAGCACCGGCATCGGGATACCACACTTTGCCGGCATCGTCTACCACACCACCCGACCTGAGCAGTGCCTTCCACTGTCCGTCCGTCATTTTATTACGTTTCACAGGTCGCCAGCTATCGCCCGAACCATCGAAGACCCCGTGCCCCGTAATGGCTATATTCTCTGCTTTCATCGCAGAGATAGGCGACTGGCAACGGAGCATGTCCAACCCCTCGAAAGAGGTATGTACCAACGGATACAAAGCGGCATCATCGCTGAAAAGTACAAGCGCGTTTCGTTCGGTATGCAAGTTGACATTGCTCTGCAATACAATAGGCCCCGTAAGCCACAATCCCTCGGGAATGATTACTTTACCACCACCCTTCTCGCTCACCGCCCTGATGGCATTGTTTATGGCTTCGGTGTTCAGTGTCTCACCGTCCGCCTTTGCACCGAAATCACGGATATCCACCTGATAGTCTGGGAAAGAGGGATGCTGTACGACAGGCATCTCAAAGGGAAGATTCTTATAAAGGTCTTCCTTGTTTGCGATGTCATAACGCTCCGTCGAAGCGCTTTGACAAGCGCAAAGTGTTCCTAAAATGACGGGCATGAAGCCCGCCATTTTCATTAATCTGTTCATCAGTTATAAAACTTTTAAGTATTTATATTTGTGTTTGTTTACTCCTTAAACCAAGAGGGATCATTGCCTTTCCAACTCATAATCTTTTCCCGGCTACCAAAGTTTTCATTAAACTGTGCCTCACTAAGATTAAGTACCGTAGTTCTCACAGCTTCAGGAATAAGATTGTAGAAATCGTCTCCGGATTCTGTCTTACCGTTGTACATCTTGCAACCGGCGGTAACCGACGGTACGGCAGGCTCCAACGGTTTATTTTCCCCTACAAAGTTCGGACCGTACACATCGGCAAATGTACAGTTCAGGAAAGTCAGGTTGTCAGGTGCATACTGATAAATCAATGTGGACTTAGTAACTCCCTCGCCTACCGTAAAACGGCAACGGTCGAACACATAACCCAAATAACCTTCTTTGACACGAGCCTGCATCACGGCACGAGTGCCGGTAGGTGCATGAAGTTCGCAGTCTTCGAACAACACAACTTCTCCCGAACCCCAGATAAAGTCCGTAGCACCTGCGATATAGCATTTGTAGAACCAATTATATCCACCGCCCGGAAGCAAAGTATCTTGAAAACTCAGAATACGGCAATTGACAAGAGCGGCCGACTTATTATCAATAAACAACGCTTCGGCTTGTCCGTTTTTGCCCAACGTCCATCCATAAGCATTCTCTATTGTAAGATTCTCAAAACGAATATGCTCGGAATTACCTTGAAGTATTACAACCGAACGACCACCAGAAGAAGGTACAACTGTTCCCACCGGAGCAAACTGATCGATATTCGTACCACCGCCGATACCGCCGTTTATATCATTCGAGTTATCATACTGAACGTTAACCGCTGTATTATCTCCCGGATTCCCTTTAATGGTAATATTACTTTGGTCGCGCAAATAAATCATTTCCTGATAAATACCATCATCCAACCGGAATACTTTCTGTGCATTTAAATCTACATTAACAGCACAAAAATCGATAGCTCCCTGCAATGTATAGAAATGGGCTGCCGCATCGGTATGGCTTATCCGTACATTATATTCCGGACCGTCAATCTGAGGAGCAGGCTTTGTCTTGAAAGTCCACGCACGACCGTAAATGCCTGGAAAATCTTCCTGACCGATAGCTTCGCGGTCAATAACCACATAGTACTCCGTATCAAAATCCAAACGTTGCTGATGGGGCTTGATGATAAAATCATTTTCTTCCACCCGTACCGGATAATAGTTCACCACGCGACGACTGACAGAAGAACCCTTAGGTGTCACGCCTATGATATCCATCCAAGTATTCAGAAGAGTTTTTCCATCTTCAATGGACACACGTCGTTCTCCCATATTAATCTCATCCACCATCTTATGGTCGCTCATCCGATAAATGCGGATGTATCCGCTTGTACCCAGCTCAGGCGCTACGCCGTCGAAAGAGATTTTCAATTCCGTATCGGCAAAAGCATCAGTTGCTTTATCGGCTGGAAAGAGATGGTACTCGGCAGGTTGATTCCCATCCGCCGTACCGTTTTCATTGCTGCCGTCTTCCCACGGAGCGGAGCTGTTTCCTGCATCCACATCTTCCAGACGGCCTATGATAATATCTTCCGTAGGATCGATATAAATTCCGAACGTATATTGCGAACCGGCATTGAATTTGGGCAGACTGATATCAAGGTCGGCAAACACCCATTCGCGTGTTCTGCCGTCCAAAACAAACGAAACCTTGTAAGCATCGCTTAAAGCAACGGGCAGAATGATGGCTTCACGATAATTGTTAGCAGAATTCACGTAAGGAGTTATATCGGCTACGGAATTATCATCTGTTGTCAACGCCCCCGTCTGCACATTGAATGCAGCGGAAACCGGCATACCCAGTATCTTCACATCACTTACCGTCAAGGGGTTCTTTTCCATATCCATGAACTTCAAAACCACCTTTGAGAGACGGTGTGTAAATTTCAACGCAATGTTCGTATCGCTTTCTTTATCATACACATACGGTTCGGATGCAGTACCGTACAGCAAGTCGCAAGCGGTACTTCCATTGCTTTGGTCGGCTATCGACACCGGATAGTTAAAATCCTGCATATCGACATTATACGGATAGTAAGCGACAAACTTCACCGGCTTGCCATCGTCCTGCACAGCAAGCGGTGTTTCCGAAGTGAATGCTACCGACTGACCGTCCTCAGCACATACATAAGGTACATTCACATTGTCCAATACCGGCTCGGACGTATCGGCATCCAAGGCGAATGTTCCAATCTTGTCCCCATTCGTCCAAGACGTGCCGTCTTGTGTGACACGGGTGGTAAAGCCTGTCAGGTCTACACCGAACGTAATCGTACCGGTAGTAGGCGCAGGATTATCACCCGTCTCCTGCTCGTTGTCCGAGCAGGAGAGGAACAATAGTCCCAAAAGGGGATATAATAGGGTATGAAATAATTTCATAAAGTTATAGTCTAAATAATTGTTATACGTAAACACGGATTATTCTACTGATTTATACCAGCGGGGATCACCTGCTTGAACATCAATTTTGAGCGTAAGGTCGCCGTTGGCTGCATTCACGAACAAGTCAGATACTGTATAATCGGTATTAAAATTAACGTGCTTGAAACCACCAGTTGCCACTTTTCCATCGCCGTCATTCTTCGCCGCATAATTGCCATCGCCATTCGAACTACTTGTGTTATAGGACAAATTGGAATGTTCCGGATCTATCATAGCAGAAACGTTGTTTTCATACGTTATATTACAACCTTGATTGGTTCCTTGAATCGGAGTTTTATCCAAACCAACCAATGTACAATATTGTACGGTTATTGTAGGATTGGGAGCAGTACCATAAGTATGCGGATGAATAGCCTGTCCCGACATCTTATAGAAAGTAGAATTTGTAAACATCATCGTCTCCGAACGATATTCTTCAAAGACAGAAACGATATCGTGCATATAACAATCGTTTACCACAAAAGAAGACAAGGCATTTCTTTCAACATCACGATCCTTATTACCATCCCAATTACATACATATTTCATTCCTGTAAGCTCACATTTTTTAATCTCTACCACTGCACCCGATGCAAATTGGTTATCAAGGTTATCTTCTGCCGCATTACTCAACAAAGTTGCATTTGATTCGCCTGTAATCTTTAAATTATTCAAAGAAAGTTTCTGAAGACCGGTATTTATAATGCTCTTCATGGACAATACCACTTGCTGTTTCCCGTCACCCAACAACATCAATTCCGTAACCGCAGACGGTATCACCAGATTAGTGCTAAAATTGTAAGAATTACCTGATGCAAACAACAAAGCAATCTTACCAGAAGCACCGTCCAACACAGTAGTCAGTTCTGTATCACCATTAACCGGAATGGTTTCATATCCACTTGGTATTTCCGGATTGGTCTCTGTAGCATCGCCACCTTCATTCTCACCAGGTTTCCAACCTTCATTACTTCCATTCCCGCCCGAAATCAAATCGCCGGATGAGTTTTTCAGATTTATGTTAAATATGTATTCATAACCGGCTTCAAACTTAGAAATCTTACTGGTTGCCGGTACCATATATTGAAAAATCTTTCCACCTGCTTCAATGGTTACAGACATAACCTTTGCTATATTAGCAACAGGAAGCATCACACCTACAAACGATTTATCAGACAATTTATGTAAAGTGACTGCTTTCGGTGCATCATCTACAGACAGTTCTCCTTTGAGCAGGTCAAAATGAGCAGTTGTATTGAGTCCATTTACTTTCACATTTTCGACTTTCACATCTTCATTACCTATATTTACATACAATAATGCCAACTGATGATGAAAAGTCATAGACAGCCCGCTACTTAGCAATTCATCCGAAGTCTTGTTCTCAACCTTTGCCCACATCAAGTCATGACCGGCAATACCGGCAGACTGGTCTGCCAAGTCTATCTTGTATACACCTGCACCGGCATCCACTTTCCCTTCCTCACCGGAAGAATAGGGATAATATGCCACGAAATCGCACGGTTGGTCATAAATACCTATTCCATCTGCGGCAGCTACAAAGTTGGTTTCTGTAGATGTTTCTGCCACATCGGCATTATACTGTATATTCATTGCAGAGTTACGGATGTTTCCTGTTCCTGCATCGAGCATATATACTCCGATAGCATCACCACTCTCCCACTCGCTGTTCAGATTGACACGTGTGGCAAAACGGTCCGTGCCCGAATGGATGGCATCCAATGTCTTCTCTGAGCGAATACCGGAGCTCAACTCGTCTGCTTCGCTGCAAGCAGCCGCCAATGTAGAGACGGCTGCTGCATAGAATAAATGTTTAAGTTTCATATTATTAAATTTTTAAGTTTATAATTTCGTCAGTTTTATTATCGTTCTTTTATCAAGGCAACCAGCGTGTATCACCCGCACGATTGGTAACTATCGGCGAAGAACTGTCTTTGATGGTAAGGTCGCCATTGTCGGGATCGGCAAACAGTTCGGCTGCCGTAATATCCAAGTCTGTAGCATTCATCTTGGCACCACCCAAAGCATAATCTTTCGTCGTATAGTTGTTGGCAAAATGAGTAGTGGTATTGGCACCCGCCACATAAAGGTCTCCTGAAGGCGACGCAAGCACCATGCCCTCGATAGTCAGTTCGGAGCCTACGGCAGAACCGATATTTATCAAACGCTTATTGAGACAGTAGTTATAAACGGTGATATTCTTGAATTCCAACTGTATGGGCTTATCAATGTAAGGTGCATTGAAAAGATTGCCCCAACCGAATCCTGTCGTACCGTCATTGTCACGGCTGAACGTACAATTGCGGAAGACAACTTTATCCACTTGGTCGTATGCTGTCGGGTCATTGAACGAGCGCAAATCCATCAAACCGTAACCACCTGTCTGCCAACCGCACTTATCGAAACGGCATCCTTCCACCGCAAAGCTCATGATATGCTTGCTGGTTGCCTGTTGATGACGCCAGAAGCCACGGGTAAGCCCGATGAAATCGCAGTTGACGAAGCTGACACTTTCAATGGTGAATGACTTGTCGGCATTCATGAAATACTTATTGTTGGATGTATGTGAAAACTCGATATTCTCAAATTCCAATGCCGTAATATACGAGCCTTCGGCAATCCTCCACCAATCGTCCAAAATCACTTTCGGCTTGACACCCTCACTGCTACCTACCAGACGGAAACCTTTGGCAAGTTCGAACGGAGTAATACGGTAGGAAGAACCGGCAGGCAGGTAATATTCCGTTCCTTCCGGAATCTCCGGATTAAGGTCATTCTCCAGCAACATGGCAGAAAGATCGTCTTCCGGTCCTACAGGAATGGACGATGCAGACGGTCCGGCAGTACGGAGCGTTACGGAATTGTAAGGTTTGTCGTACTTGCGAGGTTTATTAGTATCGTATACATTAACTGTATAAAGCGTATTCTTCGTCAGCCCTTCAATTTCCGCATACCCCTGCAACATTTCATCAATGGTGAGATAACGGCTTACTCCCGGCAATGTAGCGTCCATCATAGGCATTACGCTGATACTGTCCACGGGATCTTTCTTATAATCTTTCTTCCAACGGATAATAGCAGTTGTTTCTGTAATCTCTGTCTTTGAAACATCTTCGAGCAGACGGGTAAATTCCGGCCGTTTCTCGGTAGAAGCCGTGGTGTAACTCCACTGCGAATTGTTGGCCTCATCAGCCGCATTGCTACGTACACGAATGTAATACGTAGTTCCGTAAGGAATGTCATCGACAAACAATTGCGGTACTGTTGTTTCCTGAGCCATGAACAAGTTGCTGTGGTACTGGTCGAGGTAATACTCCACCGTATAGGAAACAGCATCATTAACCTTATACCACACAAGGCTGATAGAATTGCCTTTCACTTCCGGCTCCTCCAATACGAAACGAGGCTGGAACAGGTCGTTTATCTTATTATATTTATCATCCGTACAGCCGGTAAGCAGTGTTCCACACAGCAATACGGGCAATGCGGCCGTCATCAGTTTATGAAATAACTTTATCATAAGTTTCATCTTTTAGCTGTAATTAATATCCGTAATAGTTTTGAATCAGTCCTCTATGGTCGGTAATCACTTTGGACGGATAAGGACAGAGATAACGCAAAGGATCGGTAGGTTTCACCATCTGCTCATTGTTTTTATTAATGAATCCACGGAAACTCCAGTAAATTTCGCTTGCCGGCTCATACTGCTGGGTCTCCTGATTGAGCGTACGCCATGTAATGGCATATTCCTTCATCTCATAACCGGCAGGACGTCCCACCTCGGGACCGTATTCATCGATTCCCACAATGTCAAGAACCGTACGACCGGCATGTTCCGGGTCGGGTACGCTCTTATAGTAGATGCGTTCGGGTACTTTCTCTATTCCCGGCACAGCCGTACCGTTGGCTACCAGTCCCCAATTAATCATTTCATTGTAAAGGTTATAAATAACTTCACCGTATTTATTCCACCGGGCAAGGTCGTACTTACGGATACCTTCACCGCCAAATTCCCACTTACGTTCATTCATAATGGCCTGGAAGAAATCCTGTTCATTGGTAAGCGATGCCACATAAGTATCCACTTTCTCTGCATGGAGAGAAGAGGCAAAAGCACGGCGACGCACACGCTTCAAAGCTTCCTGCGCATCCTCACGGGGACCGTAAAGTTCATTCACGGCTTCGGCATACATCAACAATACGTCGGCAAAGCGCATACGCACATTGTTGACACCTGTGTTGGTTCCGCTGCTTGTGCCCAACGGAGACTGCATATAGAGTTTAGACCATTTGGCTGCCCCCATACCGGCAATACCCATATCATATTCCTGATTCAAATCCTTATCGTATTTATAAGGCGCACAAGTCATATCGCGACGCAAATCGTCCTTATCGAACGAAAAGATATAAGTGCCGCAGAAAGTGACGTAATTACGGGCACTTCCGTATTCATGGTTACCCTCGGCAATGGTAACACCGATATTATAAGCAAAACGGCTACTTATACTTTTCAGCATGGGAACTGCAAAAATAACATCATCATCATTGGCGGTTTTCCAGTTACATTCGTTCATCCACAGGTTTTCAAAACTCTGTTTCAAATCGTGCTTGCCTTCTTTGATAACCTTGCCCAAATAGGTAACGGCAATCTGATAATAATGCTCGAAATTATTTCCACGCTCCATATAGCCTACATTCGTAGGATTATCTTTATCGGCACGTAATGCCCAACCGCCACGGTACAAGGCAAGCTGTCCGATAAGTGCCTGACAGAATTCGCGTGAAGCACGTTCTACACCGTAATCCAAGTCGGCAGCATACTTCATCATCGGTTCTGCTGCAATAAGATCATCAATAAGGAATTCGAGTATCTTGTCACGGTTGGTAGTGCCGCGACTGAAGAAATCATCCGTAGACTCTGTAGGTTCGGTAACAAACACCACATCGCCCCATGTACGAATCAAGTCGAGATAGAACATGGCACGAAGTGTCTTTACCTCGCCATACATCTGTTGTGTTTCGGTAGGGCCTTCTTTACCTATCTCTTCCGACCAAAGAGGAGACTCTTGAACGGATTGCAAAAAGTCATTGGCATAGTTTATGACAAAATACAGATTATTCCAAGTACTGTTCAGTGTTCCCCAGGTGGGACGTGCATCAAAGCAACCTATATCCGACCCTGCGGAATTGACCGTACTGTTCTTGAAGGAAGACATTTCCACATCGGTATTCGTATTAAATCCGCTGGCCAGATTACTGCCGTAAAGACCGTCTTCCGTCATGGAAGAATAAATACGGGTCATCAATGATTTCATCTCCGTCTCGGAAGAGAATACGTAATCGGGGGTAAATCCCGAAGCCGGTGTCACATCCAAGAAGTCATTGCAGGAAGACAAAGAAAGCAGAGAACCTGCAACGAACGCATATAAAAGTTTCTTATTCATAGTTCTTTTTTTAAAGATTCAACTAAAAGGTCAACTGTGCGCCAAAAGTATAGGTACGGCTACGCGGATAACGGTTATTGTCTATATTCGGCGTTAATCCCGTGGCAATATCCACTTCAGGGTCATATCCGGTATATCCGGTAATAGTAAACAGGTTACTTCCCGCCACATAAAAACGCACTTTGCTCAGACCTGCTTTCTTAGTCCACTCCTGCGGAAGCGTATAACCCAAAGTAGCCGAGTTCAGACGCAGGAACGAACCGTCTTCCACTGCATAAGACATACAGATAGGCTTACCTATGGATGTAGGATTCCACATAGTAGCGTTCTTATTGAATTCGGCAAGAATTTCCGGACTATAGCGGATTTCATTACCCATATCGTCGAAATTGCGCCAACGTCTGTCGGAAGCTACTTCCATACCGAAGTTATTTTCATGGTTATCCGCCCACGTGGTAAGCATTACCTTATTGGCATTGAATACATCGAAATCGTACATGAAGTTAAAGAACATACTGAGGTCAAAACCTTTATAGGTAGCGTTCAAGCCAAAGCCACCCGAGAACTTCGGAGTCGTATTTCCGATAACGGTACGGTCGGCTTCTGTCAGTTGATAAGGATTGGCGCTGTTCGGGTCTACCGGAGTCAGCTTCTTGAACTTGGCATTACCGGGACGCGGAGTATCCGACAACGGGCTGGAGTCTACCACACCCTCTTTCAATTTCCAAGTACGCGATTTAGCATCGAACGATTCAAAATCATCCACCGTATAGAAACCGTCATTGACGTATCCGTAAATCAGGCCACTGGTACCACCTACGTAAGCACGGTAATCATCAGCATTCATCAGACCTTTATTCCAACCGGAAGTCAGTATCCATTCTTTCTCACCGCTTGCCAGTTTGTCTATTTTGTTCTTATTATGACCGATATTGAAATTCGCATTCAGAGAGAAATCTTTTGTTTCAACGATATAGGCATTCAACTGAAGTTCGATACCCCGATTGGAAGTCTGCCCCACATTAGTCATCAATTTGGTATACCCCGTATAGCCGGGAATGTCCGAAGGAACAAGCAAATCTTTCACCGTATTCCAGTAAATATCTACCGTACCGCTGAGACGTTCCTTAAAGAAACCGAAGTCGAAACCAAGATTACGGGTAATGGTAGTCTCCCATTTCACATTGGGGTTGTACACATATCTGGTATTATAGAACTGATAATAGTAGCGGCTTATTTCGCCCCAGCCGGCAGGCGTCTTGCTGCTTACTCCGTAGAGTTTCTGATAGAGGTCGGCATCAATACGGTCGTTACCGGAAGTACCGTAACTCAAACGTAGTTTCAGGTTGGAAATCCAGGGAATGTCCTGCATAAAGTCTTCATTGGAAAGACGCCATGCCAAAGCTCCTGCCGGAAAGAATCCCCAACGATTATTGGAAGCGAATTTCGATGAGCCGTCGGCACGAAGCGTAAACGTAGCCAGATATTTGTCCTTATATCCATAATTGATACGACCGAAGAAAGAAGATATGCGTGAGGGAGAATCCGCTTTTGAAGAATTTTCGTACGGAGTACCGAGTGACAGATTGTCAAACGCCTGCTCGGCCGTAGTATTCTCCGGGAAATAACGGGTGGAATAAGTCTTGGTCTTGGTTTGCTGGTGTTTGATTTCCTGTCCCAACATCAGCCGGATATCGTGCGCATCATCATCCAAAGTAAAGTTGTAGTTCAATACATTGGTCAACTGCCACTTGGTGCCTTGCTTCATCATCCATTCCGCCATAGGCTGGTTATTGTTATTCTTGGCATTCTTGGTGCCCATACCCCAGAATTTGCGTTGTTCTTCGGTATTATTTTCAAAACCGAACTCATTGCGCAAAGTCAGTCCTTTCTTTATTTCCCATGTCAGCGCTCCCATGGTATTGAGCAACTTATTAATACGTTTCTTATAGTTTTTTTCTGACTCTTCTTTGGGATTGAAACGTACGACTTCTTCCAGCTGGTCCGGATCGAAATAAGTATCGTCCTCAGGTAGAGTCATGTATTCATCCAATCCTTCGGTAGGTGCCTGGCGCAAAGCATCCAACAAACTGACTCCCTCTGTTCCGGAACCGTCTACTTCCTTATGCAACAAGCGGGTACGATATTCCATTGTGAGAAACTTGAAAGGCTTTAGGTTGAACGAGGCATTCAGGTTGTTCTGCTTCAAACCATTGCCTACCATTACGCTGGGTTGATCCTGATGAATAAAAGCCAGTTTGTATTTTGCTTTCTCCGTACCGCCATTCACACTGAGATCAAGATAAGAAGCCACGGGATGAGTACCGAACACCTCATCCTGCCAGTCGGTACCAGGGTCGCCTTGATAGATATAATGTTCGTAGGCATGACCGTATTTATTGTTAAAGTCAGTCGGATTGGAGCTCTTCTGGCGGGCATTCTCATACTGCATCAATACAAATTCATACGGGTCCATCACATCCAGTTTGTTGGAAAGCGTCTTGGTTTGTACATAGGTATTCAAGCTGATAGAAACACGACCCTCCGTCGGATTCTTGGTTGTCACCAAAATAACGCCGTTGGCTCCACGAGCACCATAAATAGCTGTAGAAGCGGCATCCTTCAATACTTCAATAGATTCGATATCCGTGGGCGGAACATCATTCAGGCTGTTTACTTCAAAACCGTCGAGAATAATCAGCGGACTGTTGTCCTGTGTGATAGAGCCGCCGCCACGTACCAGAATCTTAACTTCCGCATCGGGCGAACCATCGACCGTCGTCACCTGTACGCCCGGCAGTTTACCGACAATAGCTTCGGCTGCAGAAGTTGTCTGCACTTTTTCCAGAATCTTTCCCGACACACTGGAGATAGAACCGGTAAGATTACCTCTTTTCTGAGTACCGTAACCAATAACGACTACATCTTCCAGCATACTGGCAGACTCAGTCATGTGTATATTAATACCCGAAGTACGACCCTTCAACGGTTCTTTCACTTCTTCCATACCTACAAAACTGATTTTCAAAACAGCCTTGTTCACATCAGGAACGTTTGTCAATGTGAATTTGCCATCCAAATCCGTAGTACAACCCAATGTCGTACCTTGTACAATCACAGTGGCGCCGATTACAGGACCATAGTCGTCGGTCACCGTACCTGTTACGGTGGCAGTCTGTGCCATTGCACCGACCGCTACCATCAACAAAGTAAATATGCTTATGATTAACTTATTCATTTTTCTAAAATATATAGTATATGTATGTGTTGTTCACTATTTTCTCTCCATAGACAGACCACCTTCATTCTGATAATAAACGATATGCTGTACCAGATTATGGAAATATACTTCCAAATTGGAGTAACGGCCATTAGGATCTACATTGGTACTGATTTGATTGGCATCTGCAGGGTCTTCCGGATTCATGCCGTATGCCTGTTCCCAAATATCGGGTATGCCGTCATTATCACTATCCGGCCAAAGATAACCTTTCTTCACTTCTTTATAGCCTCCGGCTGCATCACTCGGAGTATCGATAATACCCGGTTTTTTATCAGAGTCTTTCAGAGTAACCAAATTTCCTTTGTCATCCCAATATTGCATCTTCGAACCTTTATAAGGAGCACTTCCTGCCCTGACTTCTCCTACTACTCGCTGGTCTATCTCATCACGACGCAAAGAAGCCCCGGCATAATCCAATACTCTTTCATAAGCAATTTGCGGCGTATGACTGGTCACCTTACCGAACGGTTGATAATCCGCCATCTTCATAGCTTGTTTCTCTTCTTCAGACACACCTTGCTCAATCAAGCTCTTATCAAACTGCGCCCAAACACCGTCCGTCCAGTTATCGGCACTGACCTTCGAATTACCTTCTACATAATTACCATCGATATAAGCTCTGGCAGTGGGATCGGAAGAAAGAATACGATATGACTTATATCCCGTACCGGTAGCCGGTCCCGGTTTATAATAACAATTTGTCAGATTGAATTTCGCATACTTGCCACCATAGCTTCCGAAACCGCTTTCACTCCAATTGTAATAAACATTATTGCGTACATCAAAATATCCGCAATAGTCATAGTCAGCCTGAGTTCCCGGTTCCGAAAGATCGGAGATACGCGGACAACGGCTACCATGATGTGCCAACAGAATATGGTGGAAAGAAGCATTATCACCGCTAAACATAGCACCGTAACCATGGGCGCCTTTGGCATGGTTAGACAAGTTCAGACTCTCACTGGCAATGCACCATTGCGCCGTAAAGTTTCTCACTCCATAGAAAGTCAACGTTTCATCCACACTCCAACCGGCAGTAACATGGTCGATGATTCCATCTGTAAAATAGCGTCCGCCAATAGCATCCTCGGCATAATCGGAATGAGTATCTCCCGGACGGATTCGCAAGAAACGGACAATAGCATTGATTTTACTTCCTGCACCTTCTTCCGGCTTTTTGGAAAGGTTGAAAGAAAAATTATAATTCTTCAATGTAATACCCTCTCCCGGAGCAGTCTGTCCGATGATGCTCAAATCCGGATGATTTACCAGATAAATACCCTGTTTCAATTCAATAATACCGTCAACATCGAAAACGATAGTACGAGGACCTTCCACTTGTTCGATACCATACCGCAGACTACCTTTTATCGGTGTTTCTCCACTACCGTAATCTTCCAAATTGGTAACCTTATAGAGTGTACCGCCACGTCCGCCCGTAGTAAAGCGACCACCACCTTCCGCACCGGGGAAAGCCAACGCTCCGACACTCT
Source organism: Bacteroides sp. NSJ-48 (assembly GCF_014287405.1). NCBI lineage: Bacteria > Pseudomonadati > Bacteroidota > Bacteroidia > Bacteroidales > Bacteroidaceae > Bacteroides > Bacteroides sp. NSJ-48. The sequence continues at coordinate 67,803 of NZ_JACOOD010000008.1, forward strand.
TGTCATCACCGATGCCGGTATCGGGCTTTCCGTATTGGAAAATCGTCACGCTCTTATCCAAGATACGCACTGTACATGTACGGGGTAAAACACCCTCATTATCTGCAATTGTCAATACAATCTCATTTCCTGTTGACTCCCGCTTATTGTGGGTAATCCAAGACTCAGAAGGAATGGCATCGAAATCCTCTACCAATTCATCCCCTTCCTGGGTGAAAGGAATTACCAGTTTACGGCATTTATACGGAATGGCGTACTCATCCTGTTCAATGGTTGCCATACCGTTCACTGCTTCTTGCATTACTTTCAGTACACGTTGCAGTTTGTATTCGCCTACTGTTTTGAAAACAAGTTCCGTAGAACGGGCAACACCCGTATTAAGAGCCACTTTGAGTTTCAGGTTATCGGTAGTGAAATTACGGGTTGCCGGAGTTTCCTCCACTACTTCAATCCAATCACACTGCTCATCGATATTCATTTCCCACTCTATGTTAGAAACGACTTTAAGTTCCACTTCCGCTCCCCGGAAAGAGATAGGTTCGGAAGTAAATTCAAACAGAATGTCAGGGTCGGAACCCAGTTGCTCTACGGAAATCTCCTGTTCCAAAGCAGCACCGGCACCCGCCATGGTTATTTTAACCTTACCAGTACGTTTGGCTCCATCTGTATTTTCCGTAACAAACAGACGAAGTTCATCATTTCCCGTACCACTATCTTTCGACAAGGTAAGCCACGTATTCTCCGCATCGCCAACCGGTTCTACCACAGCAGCCACCCAGTCGGCAGTAGCCGTTATATCCACAGTAGAAGAACCGGCTACATTGGAAAGTTTCAGTTCATTCTTCGACAGTTCCAGATTATCGGCTTCCACGGCGCCATTCAGTTCGCCATCGTCGCTACATGCTCCTAACAAGCCCGCCAATAATATGAATAAGAAAGTTCTCATAGTTTTTATTTGTTTTTCGTTAGTATTCCGGTTTTATTTTCTCCAATACGGGTCACCGATGCCTTGTGTATAAACCTCAGAGGATTTATCCTTAATGGTGAAATTCCTGTTAGACACATCTTCGAACAGTTCATTCATGGGAAGAACGGTTTCTATCGGTTTTTCATCCTCTTCCACACCCCAGTTTTTCAATGCAAAACCATTGGTGATATAATTGTTCTCGAATGTACGGGCAGTGATATTTTTATGAAGACTGAACCAAGTACCATTATCAGCATCAACCTCACCACTGAAAAGGTTGTTTTTTATTGTGACACTTCCGTCAGTAATATTCTTGGCATTCAAGTCAAAGAAAGTCATACCTGCTTTCGTGGCAACAAACGTACAGTTCTCCACCACTATATCCAGTTTACCTTTCATTGAGCTAACTCCTGTAATCAACGCTTTAGTCATATCATTGGCGTGGAAAGTCGAGTTTCTAAATTCAAAGGCATGTATCGGGGCATCCTGTTTGGTAGAAAGGCCGAACAAACCACTCTTACCCGAATTCAAACCCAAAATACGGCAATTCTCAATGCAAACCCTATCCACAATTTGCTTTTGAGCGGCATCTACCTCCTGATACCACATAGTACGTTGCAAATCATTAATTTCACAATTCTTCCATGAAATAGTACCTACATGGAATTTTTGATTTTTCAGTTTGAAGAAATCTTGTGCATCTACTTTAATAACCAAATTCTCAAAATGGAGTTCCTCAATCAGATTCTCACTTGCCATACTCAAACTCGATTTCAATTCCAACACGGCAAGTCCTTCACCGGCTTTAGGTTCTTGTCCAACAATCGAAAGTCCTTTCGGAATATTATCCAATGTCTTGGATGTAAACTGATAAGCAGTTCCGGCTTTCAGGAACAGTTTAATGTCTGCTGCCGTCTCATCACTCTTCAATTTGTTATAAACATTATTAATATTCTCTCCGGGGCTGACAAATGTATACCCATCCGGCACACGAATAGGAGCATCTGGAGTAATATCCTCTTCTTCCCATTCTTCGGGAGTAATCGTTACCGTATAATCCTGAATTGTAGGTTCATCCGGATTATTAAGTTCGAATGAAACCGTAGTAAGCTGTTTAGGCAGAATGGAGAAGGTACCATCTATGTCCTTGGTCTGAATTACCTGTTGTTTCTCATCGAGATACTCAATACGTACAGTTACGGCTTCTTGACTGGTCTCTGTTTCAAACAGCACCAAATCATCGGTATAGTTCACACCCCCTGTAGAAGTCGCAGTATTGCGTACCACCTCGATAGGAGACTTCACAAATGTGGCATCCGAAATCTTATACCCGGATATAGGTGTAGATACAATAGCACGTATCGTGGAATACCGTTTGTCCGCTTTACGGTCTGTAGCTCTCAAACGGAGCGTACCGGTACGGTTGTACATACGAACCTCCAAAGGATTATTAAACGGAGAAGTGTATTCCACAGGTGCGGATAAAGCATATATTTTCTCTGCTTTCGGGTCTTGATTAAGCACGATGTCGTTCAAATTGCCCGGATGAGGAAGAGAATCTGCTTCGGTAGTAGCAACAACACGGTATGTACCGTTAGGAAGCTGAAAACGATATAACGTAGAATAGTTAGCCACATACCTGCCATCGGAGGCATAAATAAACAACGGCTTATTGGACGAGCCGGTATTCAGCGAATAAGCCTCATCGTCCAGATACAATTGAATGTCCGTCACCACCGAAGAATCATATTTATTCTCCTCGGAGCAAGCGGCAATGCCGAGCAAGAACGTCACTCCTGCCACAGCTGATAATATACTTTTTCTCATATCAGATTTTGCTGTTTTTTAAAAATCAATTTCTTCTATCATACTCTCCCACTCGGTTTCCACCCAGTCTTCATTCAGTATTTCCATATGAACAACCGAACGTTTGGAAGATTTAAAGATGATACCCGTATCGAGAGAGCCATTCGTACGGTTCACTATTACTCCCTCTTTCAGATAAGCGACATCAACAGAAGTGCGTGAACCGTTGTTCTCCGTAGGGAAAGAATAAACATATGCACCAAAATCTGACTCGCGGTTTGTGCGTACAGTGACGTCCTCAAGAACAGCCTTTTCTTCTTTCACACTATAAGCTACTCCTACATTGGTGAAAGTTATGTCCAATGCATCAAATTGAATAATGCCATCCATTTCCTCCTGCGACTCCACCGGAGCAAACACAGCCTGCCCCACTAACCGTTTCAGCTCCACATCAAGTGACTTTACAGAGTTATCAGAAGTAAAACCTATTATTTCAGAAATGTAAACCGGCTTTTGCATATTATCGTTCTGACGGATAACAGCCGTGGAAAGCTGATCGGCATCAGCCACCTCATCCGCATTCGCCACAACAAAAGTCTGTAGGTTTTCTCCCAAAGGTAAGGGAACTTCAATAGCACCATGCACCAAAGGTTGCTTCTCTCCATATATAAGAGAACCGTCCATGTACACATAAATGCCAATTTCTGAAATACCTTCTTCTGCAAATGCAGCAATACTTGATTTACTAAAACTGATACCGACGGGATGCAAAGTAGCTTCCACAGAAGCATCCTCATTGTTCTGAGGAAGATCACCGTCGTTCAAAACGCCATCGACTTGCGTAGTGCAAGAAAAGAATAGCAAAAACGGAACAAATAATAATTTCATTAAATGTTTCATAAGTATTAGTGTTTTATAGTTAGTATTCAATAGTCACAAATAAACATTCTATTGCCTGCGCAAATATCCGTAAAAGACAGCATCACCATGAGTAAGATTTAGTACAAAAAGAGTAAAATCCGGTCTGCAATAAATAAATCACCTTTGCTCTGAGTATCTCTACACCAAGATTAGCACATTTCAAAGATAAATGTATCCGAATATAAAGCAAAAGGGCTGCACTTACAAAAGCGCAACCCTTAACTATATCCAACCATCAAAAAAACGTTGTCTATTTCCGTTCGAGATATTACGGATTCAAACCTTGACAAGCTCCTTATAAAGCCGCTGCACCGGCAGCCCCATAATATTATAATAGCTTCCCGAAATATTCTCCACCCCGATAAAGCCAATCCATTCCTGCACCCCATAGGCACCGGCTTTATCCATCGGCTGGAACTTATCTACATAATAGGTTATTTCTTCTTCGCTCAGCTCAGCAAAGCGTACTTCCGTCTGAGCGGCAAAGCTGCGCTGCCATTCCGTTGTAGTAATACAAACTCCGGTAAACACTTCGTGGGTGCGACCGGACATATCCCGCAGCATGCACAAAGCGTCTTCCCGGTCTTTAGGTTTCCCAAGCACCCGCCCGTCCAGCCAGACAATGGTATCGGCAGTTATCATCAGTTCGCCCGGTTGCAACATGTTCCGATAGGCATCCGCTTTTTCTTTTGCGATATAAAGAGGTATATCCGCACCCTGCAATGTATCAGGGTACGATTCATCTACATCCGGTAGGGTACGCACTTCGTAGTCCACACCAAGTCCTGCCAGCAACTCTTTCCGACGGGGAGAGTTGCTGGCAAGTATAACTTTATATTTTTTGAGATTATCCAACATGGCTTTAAGTAGAGTTATGAGTTATGAATTATAAGTTATGGATTGCGAGGTATAAAACCGACAGAAGTTACCAACCGAAGGCCCGCTCGTCTGCCATCCAAAGGCCTTTCACTTTCAGAAACTGCTCCACGATATCCCGTCCGCAACCGTATCCCCCCTCTTTGTGGGAGATGTAGCGGGCAACGGATTTTACCTCAGGAGCGGCATCCCGCGGACAGCAAGGCAAACCGCAAGTGCGCATCACCTCAATATCGGGAATATCATCGCCTACATATAGAATTTCTTCATCCCGCAGGCCGTAGCGGTCGCGGAAGTCGCGATAATCGTGTATCTTGACGGAAGACCCCATATAGATATTCTCCGGCAATAATCCCAAAGCAAGGAAACGCTTGCGCACCGCTTCCGTGCGTCCACCGGTAATGATAGCCAATGGAATTTCATGTCTGGCAGCCAGATGCAAGGCATAGCCATCCTTTATGTTTACCGTACGCAGCGGCTCGCCTTCCGTACTCATCGGAATGACATTGGCGCTCAACACCCCGTCCACATCAAAGGCGAGGGCTTTTATCTTATTCAAATCGTAATTGATTGTACTCATCCTTATTTTTTCCAAGAAGTTAACTATTTTGCCGATGTATGCTTTCGCTAATCAGCCTATACAGTTCCTGCATGTCCGGTTCGTCGGAAAGCATCTGCAAGTGCTCGCCGATAACATTTTCGTCATACCGCACGGCAGGCCCCGTCTGCGCAAGACGCGGTTCGAGTTCATGCACCTTACGGGCGGTCTCGTCTATCAAAGGCAGCATCACTTCAAAAGGAAGCCCGTATTTCTTCAACAACCCGGCTGCAAGGGCATACATATGATTGGTAAAATTACAAGTGAACACCGCTGCCAGGTGCAGACTTTTACGCTGTTCGGAATCGGCCTCATAGACATTCTCGGAGAGTACGGAAGCAATATCTTTCAGTGTCCGGGTATCTTCCGCAGAATTGCTTTCCACGAAAACCGGTATCTGCCGGAAATCGACCGTACGCTGTTTGCTGAATGTCTGCATCGGATAGAACACGCCATACCGGTTTACCTTGCCTGCCCAAACATCCATCGGGATACTTCCGGCTGTATGTACCCACAGGGCATTTTCTTTTCCGGCAACAATTTCGGGCAGCAGTTGCACAAACGCCGCATCTTTCAGCGAAACGATATACAGCCGGGCATCCGCTGCCACAGACGACAAGTCGGTAGTATAGGCAGCCTCTACCGCCTGTGCCAATATTCGCGCCGACTCTTCCGTACGGCTGTATACCTGCACGATACGGAATCCTTTATAATAAAGCGCCTTTGCCAGATTCGTAGCCAGATTGCCGGCTCCGATAAATACAACAGATGTATCTTCTATGCTTCTTTTCATCTTATCTCGTAGATACCAAATACAAAATACCGCCTACAACCAACAGTGCCACCGGCAGCAAATAAGCGGACATAGTACCGAGCAGAGCCGTTATCAATCCGAAATTCAATATCAGCCACAGGCCCGTCAGCACCAGTCCCACCGACTTGTCATTCTTGAATAACAGGAAGATGACTGCCGTATAAAGCAGAAAATTATCCCGGTTCATCACCCACGACAGTCCCAGTGTGGAGAAATGCAGCAGTTTGTCTGCCAGATAGAGCACGCCGAACACAATCAGCGTGATAGCCGTAGCCTTATAGGTATCTTTATTGTTATTTGCTTTCGCCGCGCTCACCGTTACTTTCCTCCATATTTGTTAAGGTGAATCTTTTCCCATTGCAGGTTGTCCTCATTGAAAGGCTTGCGCTCCATTCCTTTATGCCCGATGGCAATGATACTGAGAGCCTGCAACTGCAAAGGCATGTCGAGTACTTCGTGCACATATTCGTTAGAGGACATGCCGGATGCCGTAAAACGCTCGCGAAGCTGTACCCAGCAACTGCCCAATCCCATATCTTCCGCCTGAAGTTGCAGGTAAATGGAAGCGATAGAGGCATCTTCTATCCAGACATCGCTTGCCAGCGGGTCGGCGGTTACAACCACAGCCAATGCGGCATCCGCTATGAATTGCGACGCCTGCTCTTTACAGAAAGACAGCTTTTTCAATGTTTCCTTATCATCCACCACGATAAACTGCCACGCATTGCTCCGTTTGGAAGTAGGCGCCATCAGTGCGGCTTTCATCAGCGTAACCACCTGTTCTTGCGTCAACTCCTCTTCTGTAAACTTCCGCATGCTGCGGCGGGTCTTTATCAATTCGCTAAAACTTTCCATAGTGTATATCGTTTAGAAATGAATACTTTGTCGTTAAGTAATGCAAAGATACAAGATTATTTTTTTAAATTTGCAGCAATGCCCTTGAAACTGACTACATACCATCGGGGAAGCCGGATACCCGAACTGCCGGGAACCGATACATTCCACTCTACGGAGCTGTTTCACGTCTATGAAGCAACTCCGGGATACACACCTTTGCTTATTGTGGCGTCGGAAAACGGAATACCCGTAGCCAAGTTGCTTGCCGCCATACGGAAGAGCGTACGACTGTTTCCACCCGCCATCATCAAGCGGTGTGAGGTGTATGGCACCGGAGAATATTTCGATGAAACGCTCGACCGCGAAGCTGTCTTTAGCGATATGCTGCAACGCCTCACGGACGAAGCCCTGCGGGAAGCCTTCCTCATCGAGTTCCGCAATCTGGACAATTCGTTGTCCGGTTATAAAGTATTCCGCAAGAACCGTTACTTTGCCGTCAACTGGCTGCGCGTACGCAACTCGTTGCATAATGTGGAGCAGGTAGAATCCCGTTTCAGCTCCTCCCGCATCCGCCAAATCAAAAAAGGGCTGAACAACGGAGCAGAAGTAAAAGAAGCGCATACCCCGGAAGAAATCCATGCTTTTGCCAAGATGCTGCATTACAACTACTCTGCCAAGATACGGCGGCATTTCCCAAGCATAGACTTTTTCCAGCTTCTGGAGAAGCAAATGCCCCGGAAAAGCCGTATTTTCATTGTAACCTATAAAGACAAAGTTATCGGCGGAAGCGTCTGTATCTATTCCAATAACAGTGCATACCTATGGTTCTCCGGCGGCATGCGTAAAACATACGCTTTGCAATATCCCGGCATTCTTGCCGTGTGGCAGGCATTGCACGATGCCAAAGAACGCAGCTACCGCCACCTGGAATTTATGGACGTAGGCCTGCCTTTCCACAAACACGGCTACCGCGAATTCGTGCTCCGCTTCGGCGGAAAACAAATCAGCACCCGTCGCTGGTTCCGTTTTCGGTGGGAATGGCTGAACAGGGTGCTGATAAAGATGTATGAGTAAACGGGCTATTGGGCTATTTTATAGACCACTGACGAATATCCTCCCAACCGTATGGAAGTATTATCCCCTTCTTTCACCTGAACAGTTCCCGATACACCGACAGCCTTCTCGATATTATCTGTCAATGACAGTTTAACAGATGCGCTTCCAAAGTTGTGAAGAACAAGCATCTTTTCATTATCTTTTGTCATATACCATGCAGCAATGCTCTTGTACTTTTCGTTCGATTCGTTATATACTGCATGTTTTGTCATTGTACCTTGAGCCAAAGCCGGATAGGTATTACGCAAACGGGTAAAAGAGAGATAGGTATTCAGCAACGAATTTGCATTTTCCTTCTGTTCTGCTACGGATTTTATACTCGAAGCCACGGTAGCATCAATCTTATCCGTATAGGCAGTAGTGCAATTATCTCCCCACAGCATCGGACTACGTACATATTCATCCGCCTTTTCTTTCGTTCCGTAGATACCCAATTCTTCCCCATAATAAATATAGGGTTCGCCCGGTGCGGTGAGCAATACGGCAGCCGCAAGTTTACACTTTGCCTCTGATTTTCCTAGTTTGGATGCTGTACGGTCTTCATCATGGTTGGATAGTTTGGTAGCTTCTATGTAATCGGCACGGTATCTCGCATATTTCTGTTGGAAAGAAAGTATGTCTTTCGCAAAGTAACAACCAGTGGAGTTGGCAATCGACCAGTCCAGTTTATACCAGAAGTCAAACTCAAACAATGCGGGAAGTCCTTGATAATAAGGTGCCACCTCGTCACTGCCCGAAAGGACTTCACCTACAATATAAATATCATCTGTATGCCCTTTCGATTTATAATATTCGTTCATATCATCATAGAACATTTTCAGAAAACGGGGATTCTCATCCGAAGTGGCACTGTGATAAATATGCTTCACCGCATCCAAACGGAAGCCGTCAATTCCCCTGTCTATCCATTTTTTTGCAGCAGCGGATATTGCTTTATATGCCGGAGAGTTGTCAGCATCATCAATAGCACCGTAATTAAGGTCGGCAAACCAGTCTGTTTGGAAATGGGAATGGAAATACCATGCTTCGACCGATGCAAACAATATGTCCTCAGGATTTGCATTACTCAAAGTAAAAGGCTTGCCCAACTGCACTTTACTTGCTTTAGACGGAGCTCCATACTTCGTTCCGTTGTCCCATGAAGTATTGCTTGTACGGATTAAAAAGCCCCAATCCGTATCAAGATCAACCGTTAACTCGTACTTATTATTGCCTCTCGCATAGAATTTCTTGCAAATGCCCTCACCATAATATAAGTACTTGGCATCTTGCGTGGTTACGTCCGGAGTATCCGCGTTCGGAGTATCTGCTTTTGTAACTGTTATGGTGGGTCTTGCAGCATTAGACCAGTCGAGTACAAACTTATAATATCCTTTCATGGCATCACCTATACCAGCCGAAAACCATTCGCCTGCATTATATCCCATAGAGCTTTCCCGCTTTATCATTGGAATTTTACCGGCAGTAATATCGGATTTCGGGTCTTGTGAGAAGATGTAATAGTTACGGTATTCATTGTTCGGAGAGGCCTTGGCTTCCTTAAACCAAGGATGTGCACTCCCCGTATGATTCATCACATAATCCAGATAAATTTTAATACCGAGGCTATGGGCTTTAGTAACCAACTCTTCAAAATCGGCCATCGTTCCATATTGCGGATTCAACCCTGAATAGTCTGTCACATCATATCCATGATATGACATAGCCGGATGAATAGGTGATAGCCAAATAGCCTTTATCCCTAAATCATTAAGGTAATCCAGTTTTGTAATAAGTCCTCTGATATCTCCACATTTATCATCATTACTGTCAGCGAAAGAGTATACCAACAGCTGATAAGATATGTCCGCCCTCTTTTCACCATCCCAATTGGCAGAAGATGCCGCAACATCTATCCAAATACCATCGTCATTGCCACTTCCACCACCAATTTCATCGTCACTGCATGCTATGAAGCAAAAGGGAATTATCCAAAATAAAAAAAGAAGAAGTAATTTTACTTTTTTCATATCATTAGATTTTTCTGTTTAAAACTAATATCGAAAAGAAGAGAAGAGGCTACAATGAAGATTCATCCATTGTAGCCTCACTTTCTTTTATTCTTAAGACTTATTGGATAGTACCGGTATTTGTCCTAAAATCAAGAGTAACAGTCTTTCCGGTTTCTATCTGAACACGAGGTTCCTGATCGCCACCCTTACCACGGTATTCAATTTTACCATCTCGTAGCAGAAATTCAGACTGCCACCAATCAACTCCTTGAATTCCAGTAGACACATAAATACGCAGGTCTCCGTCTCCGGCTGCTACAGCCTCATAAGCAATGCCATCTGACGACAAGGTGAAAGCAACTTCCGAATCATCCGGTCTACCTGCACCTGCGTCTGCCCATCCACCGGCACAAGCACCTCTTAAGAAGAGTTTCGGCTCAGCAAGAATAACTTTTCTGTTTATAGATTTTTTATCCGCAGAAAGAGTACAAGATACAATTACCAAATAATATCCTGTATCAGCAACTTTTAAATTAGAACCACCAGCCGGATATTCACCATAACCTTTAGGATCCTCATTTTCCACTCCGAAATTCTCACCGGTACTCCAACTCTTTTCATTATTGAATTTCATTCCGTCACCTGCCTGCAAATAATAGATGCCCCAGAACATTCCATCATGGCTATGAACAGGTATCATCTCAGGAGCTGTACTCCAATCCTGCTTCCACTCCCAAGCATCACCATTTACAAACATTTTTTCAGGTAATGTAGCAGAAGATGTATCTTCAGCTGTACAAACAGCTTTTGCAGAGAACTGCCCGGTACGCAAATCCAGTTTTAAGGTAACTGTATAGACACCGGCTTTGCCCACCTGAAAGTTTGCTCCACCACCTTTACACTCACTAAAAGCTTCTGATATTGCAGATGCATTATCGCCATTATATCCCATATTAGTATGAAGTTTAACCTTACCACCTTGATAAGGGAATTCCAGCCCCCAATCACCTGAATAACGGAACTTCATTTCTTTCTTATCCAACGTTACATCACTAATAGTATATTCAACCGTAGCCTGAGTTTCATTATAACTTGCCTGCATGGCAGTTTCACCATTCCATTGCAAGGGAGTAGCATCACCGATAATACCGAATGTAGCAGGTATTATCGTCAGTTGATTATCTGCTTTATTCATAGCCACATAGTACAAACCATCCTCCGCAACAGTGAAAGGCGTACCACCAGCTGCTAAAGCTACTGTTTCAGCAGGAGTAGAAGCTACTACGTCACCCTTGCCATAATTTATCTCATTACCTTCCTCATCTACATTCAGAATGGTAAAACTTCCGTTTGACTTCAGCCAAGTGTAAATACCTATTACATTTGTACCTTCCGGAGCTCCATCCAACGGTGCAGCCACCAGTTGGGACGATGTAGCCGTAGCACTATAAATCGTAGCATCACCAGTGATATAAGCTCCCGGTTGAGCATCAGTAATGATTCTCCAGTTATCATTGCCTTCTTCACAACTTGTTCCCACCACCAACAGCAATAGGAGCGTTGTCATATATTGGAATACTTTTTTCATATTACTTTCCATTAAATCATTAATTATTAATAACCGTAATTTTGAGTCAGTTTACCATTCAAGCTCAATACATCTTCATGAATCGGGAATACAGTAGTATAACCAGTATCTTCTTTCGGCAACTGAGGTCTATCAGTATATGCGCGGGTAAACTTACCGAAACGAACTAAATCCTGACGGCGAAGACCTTCCCATGCAAATTCTCTCAAACGCTCTTCCAATAAAGTTTCAAGAGTGGCTGTCACATCCAAAGTAGCACCGGCACGCTCCCGAACCTCTGTCAGTTCAGCATCTCCATTGCCACCATTACGCACTTTAGCTTCACTCTTCATTAAAAGTACATCAGCATATCGGAACAGAACAATATCATTACTTTGAAGTTTACCATCATTGGTAGCAGAAGCATCCAATTCATATTTTTTCATACGTGCACCTGCCGTCTTCTCTGAGGCTTTGCCAGACAAATCCAAAGTAATTTCAGAAGGTACATATTCCAAATCTGTTCCATCATCAAGCTTTATAGTCCCATTAGGTCCTTCTACTTTTCCTGCATAATAAGTCAATTCAAAACGCGGATCTGGGGAGCTTGTACCATAACCAAAGGCATCGAGAGCTTCTTTTGTTGCAGACGAACCATTCCATCCACCTTGTCCATAAGCATTACCATGATTATAGTGGCGGGAACGAATCAAATTATAAAATTCATTCTTATAAAGATTTGCATCCATCGGAATAGTAAAGATATTCTCTACTGACGATTCATTCTTAAGTGAAAAGTTTGCTTCAAATTTTTGTTCCAATTTATAGCCCAGATTCTTTATCTTGTCACAGTATGCGATTGTAGCTTCCCAAGCATTCATTTCAGTACCGTCTACTGTAAATTTGATATTCTTTCCATCCAATTTGGTACCGTCCGTCCAATTGTCATCTGCATAGACTTCTGCATTAAGAGCTAGCTTCGCCAACAGAAAATACGCAACAGGTTTTGTTATTCTACCATAATATTCACCTGTCAAATTACTGTGCGCATCGCTTAGGTCTTCAACCGATTCTTCTAATTCGGTTCTTACAAAATTAAAAACAGCGGAACGTTCGGATTGTACTACATCTTCCATTGCTACTGAAGAAGAAGTAACCAATGGAACACGGGCAAACATATCCAATAAATAATAATAGTACATTGCCCGGAATGCCCGTACTTCCGAAATATATTTAGGAACTGAAATGTTCTCCGGATTGTTCTCCAAAATTTCTTTCAATTTATCCAATGATTGATTAGCTTGTGCAATCACCTTATAAAGATAATCCCAACTGCCTTTTACCAAATCATTCTTCGTACCCCAATTATGAAGAAACAGATTTTGCCACAAGCCACCATCATACCAGTCACCACCGCGCGTGGGAAGCATAGCTTCATCGGTTGTGAAAGTATTCAAATCATAAAGCCCACGGTCAGTACCTTGTAGTCCTGCCCCACCGCCATTAGCACCAACTTGCGTATAAAGGGAAGCTACCGTATTCAAGTATAATAAGGTAGAATTCTGATAAGCTTGTTCTTCTGTAATTTGGTCTTTCGGATTTTCCGACAAGAAAGATTCACAAGAAGATAAGCCAAGTGTTGCTGTCATCAACAAACTATATAATATTCTTCTTTTCATAATATGCATCTAATTAAAAGTTAACACTAAGTCCCAATGAATAAGTACGTGACAAAGGATAGAAACGCTTGTCATCAATACCAAGGTCACTTCCTACCGTTGTACTGTTTATCATCGGAGAAAGCCCTGAGTATCCTGTAATCGTAGCCAAATTATTTACAGAGAAAGTAACACGTAAAGATTTGATGGCTTTCAGATTTTTTGTATTCAAGTTCCAACCCAATGTAACATAGTCAAAATGCAGGTAATCACCTTTTTCCAACCAATAATCGGTTACAGTTTGGTCTTTAATATTTTTCTGAGGAGCTTCAGCCAAAACATTATAAGTCGGGAACTGACTCATATTCATATAAGACAAAGAAGTACCATTATAAATCTTATGTCCAAAAGCTCCATTCATTTGTACCTGAATATCAAATTGTTTATAACGGAATCCGATATTTGCACCCAATAAAGCTTTAGGCATAGCCTGACCAGCAATATAACGATCCTTTCCATCAGCCAAATCAACACCTTCCACGCCATCAATATCTTGAACATGATAAGTATAATCACCAAAACCATTATCAACCAATCCATCGCATTTAGGCAAATAGAATACGCCTACCGGTTGTCCGACCATTTGATAAATAATTTGATTGTATCCACCAATAAATCCGGCACCATTCATACCGCCCAAGTTCATGTATTCCTTAGCGGTCATAGGTTCTCCCATATACGTTCCGTTCAAAGAAAGCAACTTATTCTTTTGAAATGCAACATTAGCACTGATATTCAACTCCATATCTTTTGTTTTCAACGGAGTACCGCTGATTGCTATTTCAAAACCTGTATTACGCATTGCACCCAAATTGGCAAGCAAAGTAGGATAAGTAAAAGGCGGAACCTTTACATCATAATTATACAATAAATCTGTTGTTTTTGAATTATAATAGTCTAAAGTTAAACTCAATCGTTCATCAAACATCCCAAAGTCCAAACCTACATCAAAAGTTTTCTTTACTTCCCACTTCAAATCAGGATTGTAATTGCGAGTAACTCCCATTGTTACTACCGGAAGCCCATTTACTGTTGTCGTACCATTAGGACTCATCAATGGCAATGAATTATAAGAGCTAATAGCATCTTGATTACCAGCAAGACCGTAACCTACTCTCAATTTCAAATTACTAATCATATCAACATCTTTCAAAAACGCTTCTTCTTTAAGAACCCATGCAAGAGATGCTGACGGGAAAAACGCCCATTTATTGTTCTCTCCTACTTTTGAAGATCCATCTGTACGAGCATTCACTGTAACAATATACTTATCTGCGTATGAATAATTGACACGTGCCATGAAAGAAGCCAAACTCGGGTTATTATAATAAGAAGTATTATCTCCCCATTTCAATACAGCACCAGCCTGCAAATTGTTATATAAAAAATCGTCTGTGCTGAAACCATGTACCGTAGATCCAAAACCCGTATTGGTTACCCGTTGAACTTCCGCCAAACCTAAAGCATTGATATAATGTTTTCCAAAGCTTTTTTTATAAGTCAACATCAAGTTAGCCAACATTGACTGAGATTTATTATCACCACGATATGCCTCTCCACGATTACTCAGGCCGGCCTTTATAGAAGAAGGAATATATTTTTTATTCTCTTTTACATTATAGGTATATGAACCGAATGCACTTAATTTCAAATCATTATTAATGCTCCATGTAATGCGGGCATTTGTATTGATAAAAGCATTAGTTTCGCGGTCATCAATATCCAAACGGCCCAATGGATTTTGTACTTCATTAGCATTTGCATTTTCATCCCACATACCTGTTTCCGGATTTTTAAAATTAGGGAAAGTAGGATTATAAGAAGCAGCAGAATAGAATGTTTTCTGATAGTCATTCACATATCTGTTTTCTTTCAACGAACCGAACATTCCAAATTCCAACTTCAACTTATTATGGAACATATTTTGCATAGCATCAATCTTAGCGGTATAGTTACGCATTGTATTATTTTTTATAATACCTTTTTGATCTATAACACCAATAGAAGCACGGTAGTTTGAATCATCATTACCATTGGAGAATGACAAGCGATGATTTTGAGTATAACCAGTCTGCTGCATTTCTTTAATAAAGTTAGTATTATACCCCTTATCCAATATATCAATTCCCAAATTCTGTGCAGCAGCTCTATACTGGTTAGCATCCAGCATTTCCAAATTCTTATAAACGGTTTCAATACCGAAACTACCATCATAACTTAAGCTCTTAACACCATTTTTACCTTTAATAGTGGTAACAACAATGACACCGGAAGCACCACGAGAACCATATTGAGCCGTTTCAGAAGCATCTTTCAGCACTGTAAAATTCTCAATATCAGCAGGAGAAATAGCATTCAGCATATTCAAATCGCCAAATACGCCATCAATAATAACCAACGGGTCGTTACCACCAGTCAAAGAAGTAGTACCACGAACACGAATAGCCGGAGCAGCAGTAGGGTCACCACCGGTTTTCTGAATATTCACACCTGCAACTTTACCTTTAATGGCAGATAACGGATTGACGACAACACCGGCATTCATTTCTTCACGTCCCACTTTCTGAACTGCACCGGATATTGTCCGTTGACTTCCTGTTGCATAACCAATTACAACGACATCATCAAGAAGTTGAGCATCTTCTTTCAAAACAACATTAAGTACGGATGCAGCTTTTACTTCTGCAGGAAGATAGCCCACAAAAGAAACAACAAGAGTTGCACCCGCCGATGTTTGCAACTGGAAATTACCGTCTAAATCAGTAATAACTCCATTTGTAGTACCTTTTTCCAGTACATTTGCGCCAATTACAGGTTCACCTGTAGCATCTTTTACATTTCCTTTTACAGTAATGTTCTGTGCATAAGCGCCAACTGACAAGAATAACCCTAACAACAAGGGAAGAATCGTTCGATAGATTCTAAGATTAACTTGCTTCATGCATTTAAAAATTAAAGTTAACAATATTAATTATCCATAGTATATTCAAAAAACGTTTCAGTATATTAACTTTATTACGAAACGTATCCCAAATACTTTATTATGATAGAACAAATGTATACCATATTATCGAGTAAGCGACAAAGATGCTGCAAAAACTTCAATAAGAAGAATGCAAACGATTGCACTATATCCGGTATAATACACAATCATCTGATAAATGCACGGACACATAAACAAAACACGCAATGAATAACGGGAAATCAACAAGATAATACCTGCAAAAGCACTCACTTAATAGTAGTTTACCTACTATATTTTCCCCGAAAAAGCAGGTTTATTTTTTCGTTTCGCAGCTGTGGGCTCTACGGTTGCCAGCTGCGGGCTGTTGGGCTTGCAATTGGCAACTGTAGAGCCCGCAACCGAAAAACAAGGAAAAGAAAGTGATAAAACGATATTATATATGCGATAAAGCAAAAAAAAGAAAGAAGAAATAAGACATTTATCCCTAATAAATACCTTATTAATATAAAGCAGATTCAAAAAATTACGAGCTTTTTATATCCAAATAGTACACCGAATTGCATGATAAAGCTACTTTGAACTTAGAAATCATTAAATAAGTCTCTATTACCACCTATACGCAAAACATCATAGCATCCTCATTATAAACTAAATAACACTTATCTAAGTGATGACCAAAAATTTGTCAACACTCTCGTCACACTTGTCATCACACTCTGTATCCCTTTCCAATAAAGGGATACAGAGTGATTGGTGACGAGTGATGACAAAATGTATAAAACTCTAAAACAGGAACTCCTTTCCCAAAAAGACAGACAAGGCATCCCGTCTGCCCCATTAAGGCAATTCATACGATACCGTCCTACCGCAAAATTCCCCCTGCGGCATAGGTACTTCTATCGTTTTACCGTTATAAGTAAGCGTTATTTTCTTCAAAGCCGCATTCATGCAGGCATCCGTCACTGTAAAGACGGACTTTCCTGCCACCGTCTTTATCATTACGGTACAAGGTTCAGAAGCTGTAAGCGACACACCGCCGGCCTGCAGGCCATTGTTGCCCGGATAGAACACCGCCTGCAACAGTTTTTTGTCTGCCGACTGCACCGCCTGTACCAAAGAGTCATTCCTCAGTACACGAAAAGGCAACCGGGCGGACGGAGTGCCCTTTCCCGTATACACGGTATAACCGTACGTATCATCCACGGGCGCTTGTCCGTGGTCAATCCACAAACGGAGAATTTTCACGCTATCCGGCAGATTCTTCTTACCGGCATTTGTTTTGTTGTGCAGCACCCAGTTCGCAGGACGCGTTTCGCAGGCTACGAACGCTTTCCGGCTGTATTCAGGAAGAACGCGGTAAGCAAATTGCCCCTCCTGCACCAGCCAGGGTGTGTTCTTGCCTGAGATTTTCCAGGTATGCACACCGGCTGAAAGAGCCGTTTTCTTGCCTTTCTCCAACAAACAGACATCATTCAGCAAGGCCGTCTGGTCGATAGTGGTACGGATGTGTCCCGGCTGTCCGGACTGCCTGTTCGTTATACCCGCTCCCAAGGCAACCATATAGTCTCCCTGAATAAAATAAGATTTATAAGCCTTTACGCCATAAAGCACCTCGTTACAGCCGGCACTGCTGCCCCGGTCGTTCACACCCTCTTTCTCCGAAGCATTCATTTTCTCGAAAATATATCCCGCCACTGCATCGCCGCTACCGTCCGTGGCTGCTGCCGCATAATTATGCTTACTGCAATAGCCGCGCCAATTAACTACCGGTTCCAGGCGCTCCATGCCTTCGCGTGCGGTTACTCCGGGAGATGCCGTTACGTCCCAGCCACCCATGATGGAGCGATATTCGTTGCCGCTGCGCTGAAACAAAGTCATACCGTCCGTAGGGTAGAAATTATAGGCATCGGCAAAGTTGGGCGCACTCTCCAAGCCGTCACAACGCACGGAAGCCATATTCACCATTATGTGGCAGTCGGGGGTTTTCTTTATCAAATCATCGTTATTAAAGAACCAGCGGGTTTCGGAATACATGCCCGGAGCGTACCCCGCCATCCGGATATGCTTTTCTTTCACTTCTTTCCATAACTGCCGTAACTCCGCCTGCTCGGTTTCCGTAAAAGCATCCATCCAGTCCGTCAGTACTTTATTCAGCATCTTTGCGTAAGGAATCTCTTTTTCGGCAGCGGTATAGACATACGAGCCACGGTCCAGACAAGGCAAGGTAAATCCTTTATAGTAGTACCAGTTTCCACCGCGCAGAAAGTTCAGGATAGCTTGGGCATTCTCCCTGCTCAGGCGCTCCGCCCACGGTGTCCCTTTCAGCATACCCAGCATATTCAAGGCATTGAAGGTTCCGTCTATGGGATATCCCCAAATCAGGCATTGCTTGCCATGTCCCCACCCTGCACCGTCGGCAGTAAAACCTTCGGTCCAGAAAGAATCGTGCAGAGTAAGCTGGGAAGTCACGCTGATACCTCTCCGGCAAACTTCTGCCAATACATCCACCATAGGCACCGAACTGTACATTGCAGCTACGGGCAATAGCGAACGGTATGCCAACGCGTTGCCGCCCACCCACCATACATGATTGCGGAAACGTTCTATCGAAACAACGTTCTTGTCGGTTTCATCATGACGCAACGGCTGCGTATAGGCTTGCAGCCCCAATACTTTCAGCATATCGCAAGCGGCCTCCAGCAAAGGAGTTGCACCGCCGCGTTCGGCAAGCTCCATTTTATCCAGCCAGGCGAAATAGATGTTTACCGCAGCCGTAGGAATGGCAAAGCAGGAAGCGTGAAAACGGGAAACGGCGTTCGAGCGTCCGGCTTCCAGCATGCCGTAGTGCACCACCGCTTTCAGCACTTTGTCGCTCAACGACTCGTCTGCCGTCAGCGTACCGCGGCGGTATGCGTCGGCAATGCAACACAAGCGGTCAAGAGCGTTTCCGATGAAAATGCCCACCCGGTCATCGGCCGTTGTATGAAAGCCCTTCCGATAGGCATTGCTACGTTCGAACTCAGCTTCCAAAGCGTCCATATCCGAGAATGTCCCCTCCGGCGTAAGCAACTCCAGACACCTGGCGGGCGGCACGGACATGTTCACCTTAGACAGCCTGTAAGGATGCTCATGAAAATAAACACGTAATTTCTTCATTGCCTCCAATTTTACACTATCGGTGCAGAGGCGCGCCTCGCGGTAATAACGGCGATAGTTATCGAAAGCAAACTTAACTTCCTGCTCTTGGGCAGAGGCAGCCAATGCCGGCAAGCATAGGCAAAAAAATAAAACAAGTCTCTTTATCATAGTCAGTCAATACATTATATTAATAAAGGCCGGTATGATGATTAAAAACCGGTTGAGAAAGACAGCCTCTAAACGACTCCCTGAAGAATGCCGGACAAAATTCAAACAAGCTCTAAAATCTTTATTTGAACATGATAGCGATACCACATTTTTCAGAGGATAAAGTTACGGAGATTTATCGTATAGCAAATGATTTTTACCGGGAATTTACCGTGCAACGGGCAAATACATGGTTGCAAACAGTATATGCAATCGTTTGCACAAACTTATAATCCGATATGTATCAACAGAAAAGTTTTATTAGACGCATTCCGCTATTTTTGCAGCAGGATAAATAAGAAGCCCGGCTACGGTCTTCGTATATCTTCCTATTTTTATTACCTTTGGCTGAAAATTGAAATCATACTGATGAACAAACCGCAGATAACCATTAAAGATATTGCCCGGGCATTGAATGTCTCGCCGTCCACCGTGTCGAGAGCGCTCAAGGATAATCCGGACATCAGCCGGGAAACCCGCGACCTCATCCATGCCTACGCCCGCGAACATAACTACAAACCCAATGTGCTTGCCGTGAACCTCCGTTCGAGCCGCAGCAATACGATTGGCGTGATTGTACCCCAGCTGGTGCATCATTTCTTCTCGTGCGTGCTGAGCGGCATCGAGACAGCGGCGGCCAAAGCCGGCTACAACATAATCGTGGCCCAAAGCAACGAGTCCTACGAACAGGAAGTCAAAATCGTCCACTCTTTCCTTGCCGCCCGCGTCTGCGGCGTCATAGCCTCCCTTGCCAAAAACACGGAGCAATACGACCACTATCAGGAGCTGCTGAACAACGACATACCGATTGTGTTTTACGACCGCATCTGTACGGAGCTGAAAACGGAACGGGTGGTTGTGGACGACTATGCCGGCTCGTTTGCCGCCGTAGAGTACATGATTCAGACCGGATGCAAACGCATCTTCTTCTACGGCGCATCTCCGCATCTGGAGATTACCAAAAACCGGCGGAACGGCTATCTGGATGCCATGAAGAAATACAAAGTGCCGGTGGACGACAGCATGATAAAGCTGTGCGACAACCGTGAACGCGCCATTGCCATAACGCCCGACCTGCTGGAGAGCGACAACCGTCCCGACGGTTTCTTCGCCATCAATGACGAAACGGCATCGGGCATATTGTATGCCTGTAAGCTGGTAGGACTGAAAGTGCCGGACGAGGTTTCCATCTGCGGCTTCACCGACGGAGCCATCGCCCAAAGCACCGACCCGAAACTGACCACCGTGGAGCAGCACGGAGAAGAAGTGGGCAAAAGCGCATTCGGCATCCTTACAGACAAGCTGAACGGGCACGAGGGGAAAAGCACCAACAAGATTGTACGGACAAATCTGGTGGTAAGGGGAACGACCAAATAAAAACACAACCGAATTCATCTATAAACTAATATCATAAAAAACAAGAGAGCAATGAAAGTAAAACCCGATTTAAGTTTCTGGAAACTATGGAATATCAGCTTCGGTTTCTTCGGCGTACAGATTGCGTATGCCCTGCAAAGCGCGAACATCAGCCGTATATTCTCTACTTTAGGAGCCGACCCGCACAGTTTGAGTTATTTCTGGATATTACCGCCGCTGGCAGGTATCATCGTGCAGCCCATCGTAGGAGCTGCCAGCGACAGGACATGGACACGGTTCGGACGTCGCATTCCCTACCTGTTCATCGGTTCGCTGGTTGCGGTACTCGTCATGTGCCTGCTGCCCAATGCCGGCAGCTTCGGTATGGCGGTGAGCACGGCCATGATTTTCGGTCTGGTATCGCTGATGTTTCTGGATACTTCCATTAATATGGCAATGCAGCCGTTCAAGATGATGGTAGGCGACATGGTAAACGAAAAACAGAAAGGACTTGCCTATTCCATCCAGAGTTTCTTATGCAATGCCGGCAGCCTGGTGGGCTATCTGTTCCCGTTCATATTTGCGTGGGTGGGTATCAGCAACACGGCGCCCCAGGGGGTAATTCCCGATTCTGTAATCTATTCGTTCTATATCGGAGCAGCCATTCTGATATTCTGCGTTATCTATACAACGGTCAAAGTCAAGGAAATGCCGCCCGCAGAGTATGCCGAATATCATGGTATCACGGAAGAGCAGGAGCATGAGAAAGTCAATATGCTGAAGCTGCTGGTAAAAGCGCCGAAAGCCTTTTGGACGGTAGGGCTGGTGCAGTTCTTCTGCTGGTTCGCCTTTATGTTCATGTGGACATACACCAACGGAAGCATCGCCGCAAATGTATTTGATGCTCCCACCGTTGAGAATACGGTAAATGGAATCACAAAAGTAGTTCTCGACACCAAGAGCCTGCAATATCAGGAAGCTGCCAACTGGGTAGGCGTACTGTTTGCCGTACAGGCTATCGGTTCCGTACTTTGGGCAATCTGCATTCCCATGTTCAAAGACCGCCGCTTCATTTACGCGCTGAGCCTCGTGCTGGGCGGTATCGGATTTATATCCACCTATTTCGTACACAGCCCATATGTGCTGTTCGTATCTTTCCTGCTGATAGGCTGCGCATGGGCCGCCATGCTGGCACTGCCTTTCACCATCCTGACCAACGCCTTGTCCGGCGGACACATGGGTACGTATCTCGGGCTGTTTAACGGAACCATCTGTATTCCGCAAATCGTAGCAGCGGCGTTAGGCGGAAGTATTCTGGCACTGTTTACGCCAGAAAGGATGCTTCCCCCTGAAATAAACATGCTGGTAACGGCAGGTGTGATGCTCATTATCGGAGCTGCCTGCGTATATTTGATAAAAGAGACCAAAGGAGAAAGAGCGTAAACAGCTCCTCTCCTCACCGATGAATATATGCTTCCTCACCGGTAAGAGGGTGTAAAATACACTTGATGATTTCTTTTAGGCACGGATTACGCGGATTGACACGGATTTATTTTATCTCTTTTCCGTGAAATCCGCGTAATCCGTGCCTAAAAATAAATAGCAAACAAATTTTAGTTTTGGCACATTCTTCTTTTTTCCGCATCCTATTTGTTTATCCGTTTATTTGTCTATCTTTACACCGATAACACAGAAAAAGAGCGCCATGAAGAAATACCTTAAAACCGATGAATGGAATATTATAGAAGATAGTTTTCAAGCCGACCGCATGCGGTGGTCGGAAAGCATATTCAGTCTTGGAAACGGCCGTTTCGGACAACGGGGACATTTTGAAGAACCATACAGCAGCGACAGCTATCGCGGCGCATTCGTGGCAGGTATCACCTTTCTGGACAAAACGCGTGTAGGCTGGTGGAAGAACGGTTTTCCGCAATTCTACACACGCATTCCCAATGCTCCGGACTGGAGCAGTATCAGCCTGCGCCTCATCGACGAGGAACTGGACCTGGCACAATGGGATGTGGACAGTTTCAACAGACGCCTCGACATGAAAGCGGGTATTTCTTATCGGGACGCGGAAGTAACCTCTCCGCGGGGAAACAAACTCCGCCTGCACGTGGAACATATCGCCAATATGGCTCACCCCAATCTCTGCCTTATAAAGTACAGCGTTACGTCCGTCAACTATACAGGCAAGGTTTCACTCGTGCCTATCCTTGACGGAGACACCGCGAACCCGGTCAGGCATCCGGATGAAAAGATATGGAATATCCTGCGTTCCGGCACCACCAGCGATTGCGCCTATCTGTGGACGCAAACCAGGCGGGAGGATGCGCAGATATGCTATGCCATGACCTACCGGTTCTTCAAGAACAATAAAGAGACTTTTGCCAACCCAATACGGATAGAAAAAGAAAAACAGGCCGGATTCAGCGTAGGCACTGAAGTGAAGCCGGGAGATACCGTGACGCTCGTCAAATACATTGCCATAGCATCTTCCCTTTATTATGAACGGCAGGATTTGATAGAAGCCTCCGTAGCAGAAGCCCGCAACGCCCAAAGTACAGGCTGGGATGCTCTGGAACAGGAGCACCGGAATGCCTGGCAGGAGATATGGGACGAAACCGATGTCAGTATCGAAGGCGACCCGGAAGCCCAGCAAGGCATACGCTACAACATCTTCCAGCTCTACCAGACATACCGGGGAGACGACCCCCGCCTGAATATCGGCCCCAAAGGTTTCACCGGCGAGAAGTACGGCGGAAATACTTACTGGAATACCGAATTGTGCTGCGTACCTTTCTTCCTGCTTTCCACCCCGAAGAAGATTGCCGAAAACCTGCTGATATACCGCTATAAGCAACTGCCCAAAGCCATTGAGAATGCCCGTAAGTTGGGATTCGACCATGGAGCCGCCCTCTTCCCGCAGGTCACCAGCAACGGAGAAGAGTGCCACAGCGAATGGGAGATTACTTTTGAAGAGGTTCACCGGAACAATATGATTGTCTATGCCATTCTGCAACATGCCACGCTTACGGGTACGCTGGACTACATCGCCCATTACGGATTGGAAGTAATGATAGCCGTCAGCCGCTTCTGGAGCCAACGGGTGTCTTTCTCGCAACCCAAGCAGAAATACGTCATTCTGGGAGTTACCGGACCCGATGAATACGAAAACAACGTAAACAATAACTGGTATACCAACTACTCCTGCATGCGTTGCCTCGAAACCACTCTCAGTTTCCTTGAAATCATTGCCCGGCAATATCCCGATGAATATGCCCGCATATGCAGCATCACCAACCTGAATTATACGGAAGAGAGTGAACGCTGGCGGGACATTATCGAACGGATGTACCTGCCGGAAGATCCGGAACGCGGTATCTTCATCCAAAACGACGGCTACATGGACAAGGTTCTGCAAAGCACCGACGCCATTCCCGCCGGCGAACGCCCCATCAACCAGTATTGGTCGTGGGACCGTATCCTGCGTTCGTGCTACATCAAGCAGAGTGATGTCCTGCTCGGCCTGTACCTCTATTATTTCAACTTCGACCGAGAGACCATCCGCCGCAACTTCGAATTCTACGAACCGATGACCGTGCACGAGTCTTCCCTCTCCCCGCACATCCACTCCATTCTTGCCGCACGCATCGGGAAAGTGGAAAAGGCATACCAACTATTCTTACACGCTACCCGCCTCGACCTGGACGACTACAACAATGAAGGAGAGCAGGGACTGCACATCACCAGTATGCCGGGCAGTTGGCTGGCTGTCGTACGCGGGTTCGCAGGATTGCAGGTACAAGACGGCACGCTTAAGATTGAGCCGGTCATGCCGGAGAAATGGAGCGGCTATTCGTTCAAAGTGAATTACTTGGGCAATACGCTGCATATACAGGTAGGCAAAGAAATAAAAATCAGCCTGACCGCAGGAAAACAATTGAACATACAGGTATATCAAAACGTTTATGAATTAAAACAAGGGTTGGATTTGACTGTCAACCGCAAAGACTTGTCTTAATCAAAAACAAATGAAGAAAATGTATCTGTTCGCCCTGACGGTGACACTTATCGTCACGTCCTGCGGGCAAAAGAAAGGGGAAGATATTCCCCTCGTGCGACCTGTGAAAACTGCCACCGTAAGTTCACAGTCGGTAATACTCAAAGACTTCTCCGGCATGGTGGAAGCGGTGGAATATGTGAAACTGGCATTTCGTGTCAGCGGACAAATCATCGACCTTCCGGTAGTGGAAGGACAAAGGGTCAGGAAAGGACAACTGATTGCCGCCATCGACCCGCGGGATATTTCCCTGCAATATGCCGCCGACAAGGCTGCCTATGAAACCGCTGCCGCCCAGGTGGAGCGCAACAAACGGCTGCTGGGCCGCCAAGCCATCTCCCTGCAGGAGTATGAAATAAGCGTAGCCAATTACCAGAAAGCCAAATCGGCCTACGAGCTGTCCACCAACAATATGCGCGATACGAAACTGCTCGCGCCCTTCGACGGCTCTATCGAAAAGCGCCTGGTAGAGAACTATCAGCGCGTCAATTCGGGAGAAGGGATTGTGCGGCTGGTAAATACGCAGAAACTGCGCATTAAATTTACCGTACCCGATGATTACCTGTACCTGCTTCGTGCCAAAGACGCCACATTCAAGGTGGAGTTCGATACGTACAAAGGCAATATATTCAATGCCAGACTGGAAGAGTATCTTGACATATCGACCGACGGCACGGGTATTCCGGTTACCATCACCATCGACGACCCCGCCTTCGACCGTGCCGTATACGATGTGAAACCCGGATTTACCTGCAACATCCGCCTCGCTTCGGACATTGCTCCCTTTATAAGGGAAAAACTGATGAATGTACCGCTGAGCGCCGTATTCGGTGACAGCGAAAACAAGAATACCTACGTATGGGTGGTGAAAGACAACAGGGTAAGCCGCCGCGAAGTAACCGTGTATTCGCCGACCGGTGAAGCCAATCTTCTAATCTCCAAAGGACTGAAACCGGATGAAACCGTTGTCATTGCCGGAGTATACCAACTGGTAGAGGGACAGAGGGTAAAAGAGGTGGAATAACCGCTTTCCCTCTATCACTTCATAACTTTATCATCCTATCACCTTTTATATATGAACTTAGCCAAATATTCATTAGATAATACAAAGATTATCTATTTCTTCCTTGCCGTGCTGCTCATCGGCGGCATATTCTCATTCGGCCGTTTGGGGAAGAAAGAAGATGCACCCTTTGTCATCAAGACAGCGGTCATCATGACACGCTATCCCGGAGCCGAGCCTGCCGAAGTGGAACGGCTCATTACCGAACCCATCTCCCGCGAAATACAGAGCATGAGCGGAGTGTACAAGATTAAATCGGAATCCATGTACGGACTTTCCAAAATTACGTTCGAGCTACAGCCGTCGCTTTCCGCAGCATCTATCCCGCAGAAGTGGGACGAACTGCGCCGGAAGGTTCTCAACATACAGCCCCAACTTCCGGCAGGAGCTTCCGTACCGACGGTATCGGACGACTTCGGCGATGTATTCGGCATTTATTACGGACTGGTCGGCGACGACGGCTTCTCTTACGAAGAAATGCGCAACTGGGCGGAGCGTATCAAGACGCAGGTTATCACTGCCGAAGGGGTTATGAAAGTAGCCCTGTTCGGCACACAGACGGAAGTAATCAATATCTTTATCTCCGTAAACAAACTGGCGGGGATGGGCATCGACCCCAAACAACTGGCAGGCTTGCTGCAATCGCAGAACCAGATTATCAATACGGGTGAAATCGGTGCAGGCGAACAGCAGTTGCGCATTGTGGCCAACGGTACTTATACCACCGTCAACGACATCCGCAACCAGACAATCACCACCCCCGGCGGGCAGGTCAAGCTGGGCGATATAGCCGTCGTTGAAAAGGGATACATGAACCCGCCCGGCACCATCATGCACGTAAACGGAAAACGGGCCATCGGCATCGGCGTCTCCACCGACCCGCAGAAGGATGTGGTAAAAACCGGTGAGCTGGTAGACAAGAAGCTCGCCGAACTCTTACCCCTCATCCCCGTAGGGTTGGAACTGGAAAGCCTTTACCCTGAAAACGTCATTGCCAAAGAAGCGAACAACGGATTTATTATCAACCTGATAGAATCCATTCTGATTGTAATCGTCATCATCATGCTGGTAATGGGGATGCGCGCCGGCGTACTCATCGGCTCTTCACTGATATTTTCCATTGGCGGCACACTGCTCATCATGTCGTTCCTGGGAGTGGGACTGAACCGTACCTCGCTGGCAGGCTTTATCATCGCCATGGGAATGCTGGTGGATAACGCCATTGTGGTAACCGACAATGCACAAATTGCCATAGCCCGCGGCGTGAACAGACGGAAAGCGCTGATAGACGGCGCCACCGGTCCGCAATGGGGATTGCTGGGAGCAACCTTCATAGCCGTCTGCTCGTTCCTACCGCTTTATCTTGCACCGTCTTCCGTTGCCGAAATTGTAAAGCCGCTATTTATCGTACTGGCTATCTCACTGGGGCTGAGCTGGGTACTGGCATTGACGCAAACCACCACCTTCGGCAATTTCATACTGAAAGCCCAAACCGGCAACAGCGACAAAGACCCTTACGACAAGCCTTTCTACCATAAATTCGCATCCATCCTCAGCCTGCTGATACGCAAGAAAACGCTCACGTTGGGAAGCATGGTCGTATTGTTCATCCTCTCCCTCGTCATCATGGGACTGATGCCTCAAAACTTCTTCCCTTCACTGGACAAACCTTATTTCCGCGCCGATGTATTCTATCCCGACGGATACGGCATCCGCGATGTAGAGAAAGAAATGAAGAAAGTGGAAGCCCACCTGCTGGCACAGCCGGAAGTGAAACGGGTTTCCGTCACCTTTGGCAGCACCCCGCTGCGCTACTATCTGGCATCCACTTCCGTAGGTCCAAAACCCAACTTCGCCAACCTGCTGATAGAAGTGACAGACAGCAAATACACCAAAGAATATGAAGAGAAGCTGGACAGCTATATGAAGGAGAATTACCCCAATGCCATCACCCGAACCACGCTCTTCAAACTCTCGCCTGCCGTAGACGCCGCCATCGAGATAGGCTTTATCGGCAATAGCACAGATACGCTGGTGGCGCTGACCAACCGGGTTTTAGAAATAATGCACCGCGACAAAGACCTTATCAATGTGCGCAACTCCTGGGGTAACAAGATTCCTATCTGGAAACCCGTATACAGCCAGGAGCGTGCGCAACCGTTAGGCGTATCCCGCCAAAGCATGGCGCAGAGCATACAAATAGGAACAAACGGAATGACGCTGGGCGAATACCGCCAGGGCGACCAAGTGCTTCCTATCCTACTGAAAGACAACACAATCGACGCGTTCCGCATTAACGACCTGCGCACGCTGCCCGTATTCGGAACTACGCGCGAAACCACCACGCTGGAGCAAGTGGTCAGTGAGTTCGACTACCAGTACAAGTTCTCCAACGTGAAGGACTACAACCGCCAGATGGTTATGATGGCGCAAGCCGACCCCCGCCGGGGTGTAAATGCCATTGCCGCCTTTAACCGTGTGTGGGAGCAGGTGCAGAAAGAAATCGATGTTCCCGAAGGATATACCATGAAGTACTTTGGCGAACAGGAAAGCCAGGCCGAATCCAATGCCGCACTGGCAGCCAACATGCCGCTGACGTTTTTCCTGATGTTCGTCACCCTGCTGTTCCTGTTCAAGACCTACCGCAAACCCATCGTCATCTTGCTGATGCTTCCGCTTATCTTTATCGGCATCGTACTGGGACTGTTGCTGTTAGGCAAGACATTCGACTTTTTCGCCATCCTGGGCTTGTTGGGATTGATTGGAATGAACATCAAGAACGCCATTGTCCTCGTAGACCAGATTGATACGGAAACGGCCGCCGGAAAAGCACCGCATGAAGCGGTTATCAGCGCAACGACCACCCGCATTGTTCCCGTAGCCATGGCATCGGGAACAACTATCCTGGGTATGCTGCCGTTACTGTTCGACGCCATGTTCGGCGGTATGGCGGCCACTATCATGGGCGGCCTGCTGATAGCTTCGATACTCACCCTGTTTGTATTGCCCGTGGCCTACTGTGCGATACACCGGATAAAAGGATAGAGGGATTGCGACTCGGCTATTTACGATTTACGATTTACTATTTAATGATTTAATGATTTGACTATTTACGATTTGAATGATGAGAAAGATTATATTTATATTGTCAGTAATCAGCTTCGGTATAAATGCCGCGGCACAAGAAAGCTATCTCAGCCGCGAGGCTTATCGGGACAAAGTGGAAGCATACAGCCAACTGCTGAAACAGCAACGCCTGAAAGCTACGGCAAGCACCGAAGCCCGCAAGATAGCACAGACTGGCTTCCTGCCCAAGATAGACATTACTGCCGAAGGAACTGCCAATCTGAGCCATCTGGATGCCTGGAACAGTCCGGCGGGACAGTACCGTCCTTACACCTATCAGGCATTGGCAACACTGGGACAGCCTCTTTACACAGGCGGTTCGCTCATGGCCCGGAAAAAGATTGCCAAAGCCGATGAAGAGCTGGACAAACTTGCCATAGAGCTGACCCTCGACCAGATACACTATCAGAGCGATGCGGTTTACTGGAATGCCTCGGCCGCATTGGCAACACTCGAAGCCGCCGCCCGTTTTGAAGGGATTGTCAGCCAACAGTACAACATCATTCAAGACAGGTTTAATGACGGAGCCATCAGCCGTACGGATTTACTGATGATTTCCACCCGTAAAAAAGAGGCCGAATTGCAGTATATCAAAGCCCGCCAGAACTATACCCTTGCCTTGCAGCAACTCAATATCCTGATGGGAGTGAAACCGGATGCCGCAGTAGACAGTCTTTGTGAAATCGGCATACACTGTCCGCCCGTCGATTTACTGAGTCTTGACGAAGTATTGTCCCGCCGTGCGGACTATACCGGAACCCATGTCAGTATCGCCAGGAGCGAAGCGCAACGCAAGGCAGCCCTCAGCCAGTATAATCCCCAACTCAGTATGTTCCTGGCAACCGGTTGGGATACCGGTATCACCTATATGGGACAAGATGTGCCCCATACGCCCATTGCGGGAATCAATCTCAACATCCCCATTTTCCGATGGGGTGCACGCTTCAAGACCAACCGCCAGCAAAAGGCATATATAGGTATTCAGAAATTACAGCAAAGCTATGTGGCAGATACTATTTTAGAAGAGCTGTCCGCCGCTACCACCAAACTGACGGAAACGGAACAACAGGTAAAGACAGCCCGGGAGAATATGGCGCTTGCCGAAGAGAATCTCGACCTGGTTACATTCTCATACAATGAAGGCAAGGCAAGCATGGTCGATGTGCTATCCGCACAGCTTTCGTGGACACAGGCCCAAACCAACCTTATCAATGCGCACCTTGCCGCAAAGATGGCATTGGCTGAATACAGGAAAGCTATCAGTGAATAAAGGCGAAAATAAAAAGGGAATGCGTCAAAACACTCGTTATTTGTGTTTTGACGCATCCCCTTTTTATATCTCAACTTTCTTATCCGAGGAACGAAATCAATACGCCTGCCGCCACCGCAGAACCGATGACGCCGGAAATATTACTGGACATACAGTAATTCAGTACGTGGTTCTTAGGGTCGTACTTGGTAGCGATTTCATTGCATACGCGGCTTGCCATAGGCACGGCGCTCAATCCCGTCGCACCAATCAGCGGATTAATCTTCTTCTTGGAGAACAGATTGAACAGCTTCACAAAGAAGATACCGCCTGAAATGGACAAGGCAAATGCAAGGAAGCCGCCGACAACGATGCCGATAGTGGTCCAGTTGAGGAATGCCTCGCTCGTCATGGTAGCCCCCACACTCAGTCCGAGGAAGATGGTTGCCGCATTCATAATGCTGTTGGCTGCCGCATCGAACAGACGGCTGGTATCGGAACCGATTTCCTTAATCAGGTTACCGAACATCAGCATACCAATCAAAGGCACTGCCGTCGGCACGAAGAGAGCTACAATGGTAGTAACGGCAATCGGGAAAATAATCTTCAGTACACGCAGATTCTTTATCTCGGTCTTTGACGGATAAAGCTTTTCCTGCTCCTTCATATTAATCATCAGTTCCTTCTTGCTGCAGAGCAGTTTCACAACCAATGGAATGATAACCGGAACCAGCGCCATGTACGAATAAGCCGCAATGGCGATAGGACCCAGCAGATGCGGAGCGAGCTTAATAGTGGTGAAGATAGCCGTAGGACCGTCCGCACCGCCAATAATACCCAATGCACCGGCTTCCTGCGGCGTGAAGCCCATCATTACGGCACACAACAGTACGGTAAAGATACCGAGCTGCGCAGCCGCACCGAATATGGAAAGACGCAGATTGCGGAGCATCGGTCCGAAGTCCGTCAGCGCACCCACACCCATAAAGATGACAGGCGGCAGAAATCCGGTCTTTATCAGCATATAGTAGATGAAGTTCATCAGGCCGAGGTCGTGTGCAATCTCGTGCAACGGCATTTCCCAGATGTTCTTCAACACTCCGTTCACCATTACCATGCCGTTTTCATCTGCCTGGATAACCCCCATGTCGCCACCGGGGAAATTGGCAATGAGCACACCGAAAGCAATGGGAACCAGCAACAGCGGTTCGTAATGCTTCCTGATGCCCAGATACAGCAAAATAAAGGCAATGGCATACATTATAAGGAACGACGGATCGGCAATGATATTGCTGAACGCCGTCATATCATAGAGTTTCGCAAATATATCTTCCATCATCCAATCTTCATTAATACATCATCTTCAGAAACAGAATCACCCGGATTGACGCAGATAGCGGTCACCGTTCCGCTGAAGTCGGCACGGATGGCATTATAGGTTTTCATGGCCTCGATGTAGCAAAGCAGGTCGCCCTCCTTCACTTTATCTCCTACCTTGAGGGGAGTTTCCTGTGCATTCTTGGTCAGGAAGAACTTGCCTTCGAGCGGGGCAGCCACTTCCTGCCCTTCACCGGCGGGAGCGGTAATCTTGTCGGTGGCGGAAGCCGGCAGGTCGATGTCGCCGTAAGCCACCGTCACGCGATAAGCCTGTCCGTCCACCTGCACGGTAAGCGTCTTGGGTTTGGCATCGTCCAGAGGGGATTTGTCGCGTTCGGCACGGCGTTTCTCCACATCGGCAAGAAAATCCTCTTTCGCCTTGCCACTCTTGTAAGCCTCGTACTGTGCCGGATGCATGGCGTATTCAAAGAGTTCTTCATCATCTTCGCCAAGTTCCCACTTGTTTTCCTTCATCAGCTTGCGGTACTTGTCGAGTGCATCGGGATAGTTGTCCTGCGGGTTGCCGTTGAAGAACTTACGTCCTTCGCGTTCCGCCTTTTCAACGAGTTCGGGAGCGAGTTCGCCCGGCAGCTTGCCTGCCTTGCCCAGCAGCATGTCCCAAATATCGTCGGCTATCATACCCCAACGCTCTTTTCCTTTCTCCATGGCCATGACGTTCATCATGGAAAGGTTCTTGACGTACTGGCTGAACGGAGTCACCAACGGTGGATAACCTACGCGCGGCCATACGTATGCCACTTCGTTGAAGAGTTTGATAAGCAGTTCGTCCTGCTTCATAAACGGCAGGTTACGTTTGGCCTTGTACTTGTTGATAGATTCCAGATTGGATTCCAGGTCCGCCATCAGACTTCCCATCATGCCGCCCGGAAGTCCCGGACCAATCAGCAACGAGTTCATCAGACGGTTCTTCGGGCTGATGTACAGACCGAGGAAATCATCCATAAACTCCTGGATAAGTGCACGTACTTTCATGTACGCTTCCATATTGATTTCGGGAACCTTGAAACCGGCATCCTTCAGCATGGCCTGCACGCTGAGCAGGTCGGCATGTCCCGTACCCCATGAAAGCGGCTCCATACCCACGTCGATATAGTCGCAACCGGCCTCACAAACCGCAAGGATGCTTGCCATGTTGAAACCGGGTCCCGCATGGCTGTGATACTGGATGGGAATGTCCGGATGAGCAGCCTTGATGTTTGCCACAATCTTGCCTAAAGATACCGGACGGCCGATACCTGCCATATCCTTGATACAGATTTCGTCTGCACCCAGCTTGATAAGCTTCAATGCTATATCTGTATAGTATTCCACAGTATGGATAGGCGAATGGGTGATACAGAGCGAACACTGCGAAATCATTCCCGCCTCGTGCGCATAAGTGATGGAAGGAGCGATGTTACGTATATCGTTCAGTCCGCAGAAAGTACGTGTGATGTCCGTACCCTGCGCCTTCTTCACTTTATAAAACAGCTTGCGCACATCGGCAGGCACGGGGCTCATGCGCAGGCCGTTCAGTGCACGGTCCAACATATGTGTCTGTATACCGGCTTCGTGGAACGGCTTCGTCCACTCGCGCACAGCTTTATTGGGGTTCTCGCCAAACAATAAATTTACCTGTTCAAAACCGCCGCCATTCGTTTCTACACGAGCGAAACATCCCATCTCGACAATGGCAGGCGCTACCTTTACCAGCTGGTCTACACGGGGCACATATTTTCCGGCACTTTGCCACATATCCCTGAATACCAAGCTGAACTTAATTTCTTTTTTCATACCAAATTATTCCTGTGTGTGTTTATATAAGATTAGTTATTTCAGATTTTCTCCACTTTCGCAACTTTACCCTTGCCTTGCGTCACTACCGTAACCGCCGCACTGATAGCCGCCATGATGTTGCCGGGAACAACCGCAGGAGCATTTGCCGCCTGTTTGGCAGGAGCAACCTCTTCGGGTGCATATTTATTCACAAGGGCGATAAGTCCCTTTCCCAAGTAGATTACAATCAGCAGGATGGCAAAGACCGTTGCCATACCCACTATCATTAGCAGGAGCGCTATGTTCAAGTTTTCCATATTATAAATTATTAGTTATTCTATCAGATTTGCAAAAAAATCGTCCGAAATTAGTGATAATAGACGAGAATATAGAATATTACAATGATAAATTATGCTAAAATAAAAGTAAGAAAAGAGCAAGTAGCCGGTCACTACATATCTTCCAACGACAAACAAACCGTCTCAATCCGATATTTCGGCAATAGCTTTTTCTTTAAATGTCCCACTTTCCCAGCCAGCAGTTCCGGTTTGAAGTTTTTCTTTTGCCGCTTCACTTCTGCCGCCACAGCTTGATTTTTCTCCAATTTCAGAGCAATAATATCAATTTCATTCTGATTGCCCTTCGGCTCCCACCACGAACCTATAGCCCGATATTGGAAACTTTCGGCAAACTGCTGTTTGAAATATCTTTCCAGCATGATACCTGAATAAGTTGAATAGTCGGATTTGATGATAGACCTGTGGCCTTTGCCACACGCTCAAACGGAAACACCGAATGAAGCCCGCCAAATTCACTCTCATGAAAACTCTTGCAGTATCTTTCCTGAATATCAAATTCTGTAAAGCCCAAAGTAGGGTGAATTTCTGAAATATTTTGTATCTTAGCCATATCTTTATTGGGAGATTTCCCCCGTTTTAGCTGACAAACCTTATTTGCGGCGGAACACCTAAAGATACAAAAAACGACTAATTCGCAATGCTTTATCTATGAATCAATTAGCTAATTTTATAATATTTACTGAATGTCCCTAAATAAAGTTGTATGAAACACTTTTGGTATTTAATATGTATTATTTTTCCACTACATGGAGCCGCACAGATAAACATACGGATAGATTATGATAATACGAGTAAAGAAATAACTTTATTTCTCAAGAATGAAACAAATAAAGTTTTTAAATTTATACCTACAGAGAGAATTGTTTACGAGTATGTCTCTTCTATTTCATTCTTATATAAAGATAAGAATGGCAATATCCTTTGTAGTAGAGAAAGGCTTATTTATGATGACCAACATTATTATTATAATATAGGAAAAGGACAATACCTAGCCCCATATGAAGAAAACCGTTATATTCATAAATTAACCAAATGGTGTCAAAATAATAATATTTATGCAGTAGACATTTCTGTTAAGATAGATGCAAGAATTATAGCAAAGAAAGAAAATGGAAAGATAGTAAAAGATGAAGAGAAGGGGTATAAGACCGAATTCAAAAAAAGTATCTTATGGGAGTAAAATGAATTAATCTGTTAGCAGAGTTATATACATCGGTATAACTTTGCCAGCAAATAAAAGTGTGCAACAGATCCTTGTGTCTAAGGCTTGGAATTTAGAAAAAGATTCAAAAACAGATTTTAGATTTGTTTTTACTCGTGATAGTATGGAATTTTATAAACTTAAATGAATATGAAAAAATTAGTATTAATTTTAACAATGTGCATAATGCACTTTCTAAGTTATGCTCAAGAACCAGTTTTTGCTTATGATAACAATCAAATCAAAAGCAAACCTCAATTTATTGAAGCTTTTAATAATGGTAATTTTGACAATATAACATCTCATTCACTGCAAAAAAGTTATAATGTATCAGCACAAAATGGAGATAAGTATATTGTAAAATGCTTTAAAAATGCAGGTTGGGAAAATGAACCGGGTGATTGGCACTATCTTGAAATTGCTTATAATGGACAAACAATATATTCTATAGATTATGCTGATGGCTGGGAATATCTTTCACCAAATTTGAAGAGTTCTTTATCACCTATGGCAGATGCCTTTTATCAAAAGGATTTAGACTGTGATACTGTCATGCTATTATTTACAGGGATAACTATTATGAGTCAACCTCCATATATCACTGTGATTATACTGAAAAAGGGAAAGGCCACTTTAGTTCTTAATAAACCATTTTTTATCGAGAAAGTGCAACATTCAAATAACGAGGATGTATTTTCTTTGTGCGCCAATACTGTTGAATATTATGATAATGGTACTCCAATGAATAATGCTTCTATTCAAAAATTATATGTGAAGAATAAAATGATTTTTATCTCCAATAATTAAAGGTAAGCATCCGATAAAGTACACATTGTCTTTTTCAGGCACTATAAAATATTTTGTTTCTTTTTAGACACAGAATACGCGGATTTCACGGAAAAAGAATAAAAAAAATCTGTGCCTTCCGTGTAATCCGCGTAATCCTTTAGATTTGCGTGCCTAAAAAACATCAAGTGTATTTTAACACCCTTCTGTCATAGCGCAATAGTATATATCTACATTAGAACTCGCTCGTAAAGTGGAACTTGATATGCTTGAAATCCATCTGCGCCATCTGCAGTACGTAGCCACTGTCTGCAAGGAACACATCCCTGCCCTCGCGGTCTTTCGCCATATATTGGTACTTGCGTTTCTTGAACGCCTCCAGTTCGGCAGGGTCATCACTTTCAATCCAGCAGGCCTTGTAAAGACTCAACGGCTCCCAACGACATTTGGCACTGTACTCATTTTCCAGACGGTATTGGATTACCTCGAACTGCAACTGCCCTACCGTACCAATAATCTTGCGTCCGTTAAACTGGTTGACAAACAACTGCGCTACACCTTCGTCCATCAACTGGTCGATACCTTTGGCAAGCTGCTTCTGTTTCATCGGGTCGGCATTCTCGATATACTTGAACATCTCGGGCGAGAAGCTCGGCAGTCCGCGGAAGTGAAGCATCTCACCCTCCGTCAGCGTATCGCCGATTTTGAACGTACCGTTGTCCGGCAAACCGATAATATCTCCCGCCCATGCCTCGTCGATGGTAGTCTTGCGCTGCGCCATAAACTGCGTGGGCGACGAGAAACGCATGGTCTTGCCATGACGCACATGCAGGTAGGGCGTATTACGGGTGAACTTGCCGGAACATATCTTGCAGAATGCGATACATGAACGGTGGTTTGGGTCGATATTGGCGGTAATCTTAAAGATGAAGCCTGTGAATTTAGGCTCTTCCGGTTCTACTTCGCGTTCTTCCGCCTTCACAGGACGGGGACTGGGAGCAATCTCCACAAAGCAGTCCAGCAACTCCTGCACACCGAAGTTGTTCAGGGCGGAGCCGAAGAACACGGGGGCCAGTTCACCTTTCAGATACTCCTCTACCTGAAATTCGGGATACACACCGTCTATCAGTTCCAGTTCGCCGCGCAGCTTGTCCGCTAGTGCCGAACCGATCTGATTATCCAGTTCTTCCGTATTTATATCTACTTCCACCTTTTCCGTCACCACCTGCTTGGAAGGCTGGTAAAGATTGAGATTGCGTTCATAGATGTTGTAAACTCCCTTGAAGCGGGGACCGCTCTCGATAGGCCACGTCAGCGGACGGACGTGGATGGAGAGTTCCTCCTCCAGCTCATCCAGCAAGTCGAACGGGTCTTTTGCTTCACGGTCCATCTTATTGATAAAGATAATCACCGGAGTGTTGCGCATGCGGCAGACTTCCATCAGCTTGCGTGTCTGTGTTTCCACACCTTTCGCACCGTCCACCACGATGATTACGCTGTCCACCGCCGTCAGTGTGCGGTAGGTATCTTCGGCAAAGTCCTGGTGACCCGGAGTATCGAGGATATTGATTTTATAATCGTGATAGTCGAACTCCATTACGGAAGTGGTTACGGAGATACCACGCTGTTTTTCAATATCCATCCAGTCCGACGTTGCCGTCTTCTTTATCTTGTTGCTCTTTACCGCACCCGCCACCTGAATCTGACCGCCAAACAGCAGCAGCTTTTCAGTCAACGATGTCTTACCGGCATCCGGATGGGCGATAATCGCAAAGGTTCGTCTTCTCGCTATTTCTTGATTACTTGCCATATATATAAGGTATAATATTCAAATAAGTATTATTTTGCTTACTGCGCCAGCCTATCGATGCAGACCTGCAAGCTCTCCTCCCAATGGGGAATCTCGATACCGAAAGTCTTTTTAATCTTCGTCTTATCCAATACGGAATACTGAGGACGCGGAGCTTTGGCCGGATACTCGTCCGTATGCAACGGGCTGACTTTACACGAGGTAATGCCCGCCATGCGGTGAATGGCCACCGTAAAATCATACCAGGAGCATACTCCCTCGTTGCTGAAATGATAAATACCGGGAACAATTCCCTGATTGACAGCCGCAAAGATGGCACGTGCCAAATCGTTGGCATAAGTCGGCGTACCGATTTGGTCGAAAACAACTCCCAACTGCTCGCGCTCATTGCCCAAACGAATCATGGTCTTTACAAAATTATTGCCGTAAATGGAATATAACCATGCCGTACGGATAACCATCGCACGGCTGCACTTCTCCATAACAGCCTGCTCGCCTGCCAGTTTTGTGGAGCCGTAAACGGAGTTGGGGCAAGGAGTGACTTCTTCCGTATAAGGAATATGACCGGTTCCGTCGAACACGTAATCCGTAGAAACCTGTATCATGGCAGCACCGCAAGCCTCGGCGGCGGCAGCCAGATAACCGGGAGCTATATGGTTCAGTTTATCGCAAAGTTCGGGATTGTCTTCCGCCTTGTCCACTGCCGTATAAGCGGCACAGTTCACAATAACATCCACCCGATTATCGGTCACGAATGCACGTATGGCCTGTTCATCACATATATCCAGTTCCTGCACATCTGTAAAAAAGTAAGTGTGTTGCTGATTTTCAGCAGAGAGCACCCGCATCTCATTGCCAAGCTGACCGTTGGCACCGGTTACTAATATATTCATCTTAACAGTTACTATTTATTCCCTATGGTTATGATACCTCTTTTATCTCCAACACACAGGTACGTTGACTATTTTCAGTTTACTATTTATCACCCGACTATTACCCTGCTTCATGCAAACATTCCGTCAGTCATTATCCAGTTTCAACTCGCCTTTCCTCTCTTTGTCGTAATAATTGGCAAGCAGGGAAAGAAAACTGCTGATGGCTTCTATCGCCTTGGCAGTGCCCTGGCTGATTTCCTTTTTCTGCAAACGCAGCAGCAGTATGCCGTAAAGCGCTTCAAAACAGGTCTCCAATTCGGATTCTTCCGCCTGTCCGCTCTTTTGCCGCAATTCCACAATAAAAGGCAACGCTTTGAAATATGCCGCATTATAAAAGGGATACTTCGTGGAAGCCAACAAATCGGCATGCAGGTCCGTAAGGTTGCGGATAACGTTGCGGTTAATCTGCAAATGCCCTTTCTCCGTCACCCCCTCGGCACGCATCATATCGGCAAGATTGCCGTACCACTCCTCCAGAGCCGCATGTTCTTCGGCAGGATAACGGGAGATGACATTGCTGCGAATCAGGTCTATATCGCACTTGTTAGCACGAAGCAAATCCTCCACTTGCCACATATATATAA
The DNA here is from genome assembly GCF_014287405.1 of Bacteroides sp. NSJ-48. NCBI lineage: Bacteria > Pseudomonadati > Bacteroidota > Bacteroidia > Bacteroidales > Bacteroidaceae > Bacteroides > Bacteroides sp. NSJ-48. The sequence goes on from NZ_JACOOD010000008.1 coordinate 107,009, forward strand.
GGTATTCGGCAATATTCTTCTCTTTCAGTTGCTGTGAAATCTTCACGTTGAGATGATTTATGATTTATAATTTATATTCTTCACCAAGATACCGCGGTCCGTTCCCGTAACTAATAGAGCGATTCACCCATCAGCGTAAACACCAGTCCGAATGCAGATACCACCATGACAATGCCGCCGATAATACGGTTCAATATCCAAATGCCGCGTAAATTGAATTGCGTACGGACCTTGTTGACAAAAAAGGTAATTCCAAACCACCACGTCAATGCTCCCAAAGCAATGGCAAGATACCCCGTAACGGCCTCAAAGACCAACACGCCTTCGCTTACAAAAGCAAAGCGCGCAAAAAGGCCTACAAAAAGAAATATGATAAGCGGATTGGAGAGAGTGACAGCGAACGCTGTGATAAAATTGTGAAAGTAAGACCCCTTGCTGGTGGATACCGGACGAATGGACTGCACCGGATTACTGCGGAACGTATAAATACCGAATATCAGCAGCAGGATACTCCCGAACAGTTGCAGATAGAAGATATTCTTGTTGACATAATCGAATACGAAACTCATTCCGTAGCCTGTCAGCAAAGCATAGGCAATATCACTCAGCGAGGCGCCTATACCGGTCACAAAACCATACCAACGCCCTTTGTTCAAAGTACGCTGAATGCACAATACTCCTACGGGGCCCAACGGTGCAGATACGATAACACCTATTATGAACCCTTTCCATAATATGTCAAGTATGGTCTCTATCTGAATCATGCCTGCAAATATCGGACTTTTTTATGAGACAACCGAATAGAGTTAACGTTTTTTCGTCAGAAAAGGAGTTTAGATACAAAGTCAATCATCCGGCGGGGCGGACTTCCCCCATTCCACTGAAGTTTTTTATTTCCTTTTCTTTCTCCCACCCGACGATTTTCTTTATCTTTGCGCCAAAAGCAAAGGTAAACTGCATCCCGGCATAAAAAAACAGACAAGTTCGTTTTATTCTGCCTCCGGTTTGTACTATCTTTGCACCCAGGAAGAAAAGAGAAGAAGCTAACTGACAGACAATAGCATAGTTTCAATCACAAAGTAGCAAATCGTAAACTCTTAAATAAAAGTATGATTCTTTTTTTCAGAACACCATCCAAGAGCGTGATTGCCGTAGAATGCGACCACGAACTTACCCAGGCAGACAGCGACAAACTCTGCTGGCTTTTTGGAGAAGCCACCCCCGAAAGTGAAGACAACCTGAAAGGACATTTCGTAGGTCCGCGCCGCGAGATGATTACTCCCTGGAGTACCAATGCTGTGGAAATCACCCAGAACATGGGTCTGAACGGTATCACCCGTATCGAAGAATATTTCCCTGTGAAAGATGAAAACGCAGACCACGACCCGATGCTGCAACGTATGTATAAAGGTCTGGACCAAAACGTATTTACGACCAACCGCCAGCCGGAACCGATTATCCACATTGACGACCTGGAAGCATACAACGAAAAAGAAGGTCTGGCGCTCTCCAAAGAAGAGATGGATTACCTCAAGAAAGTGGAGAAAGACCTGGGACGTCCGCTAACCGACTCCGAGGTATTCGGTTTTGCGCAAATCAACTCCGAGCACTGCCGTCACAAAATTTTCGGCGGCACATTCATCATCGACGGAGTGGAGCAGGAATCTTCCCTCTTCCAGATGATTAAGAAGACCACCCAGGAAAATCCGAACAAGATTATATCGGCCTATAAAGATAATGTTGCCTTTGCCGAAGGTCCGGTTATCGAGCAGTTTGCCCCGGCAGACCACTCCAAGCCCGACTTCTTCCAGATAAAGGACATCAAGAGTGTTATCTCCCTGAAAGCCGAAACCCACAACTTCCCTACCACCGTAGAGCCTTTCAACGGTGCATCTACCGGTACGGGCGGTGAAATCCGCGACCGTATGGGCGGCGGTAAAGGCTCATGGCCTATTGCCGGAACAGCCGTATACATGACTTCCTACCCCCGCACGGACGAGGACCGTCCCTGGGAAGAAATACTTCCGGTGCGCAAATGGCTGTACCAGACTCCCGAACAAATCCTGATCAAAGCATCCAACGGCGCCAGCGATTTCGGAAACAAGTTCGGCCAGCCGCTGATTTGCGGTTCCGTACTCACCTTTGAACACAAAGAGAAAGATGAGGTGTACGGTTACGACAAAGTCATTATGCTTGCCGGCGGTGTGGGATACGGTACACAACGCGACTGCCTGAAAGGCGCTCCCGAAGCCGGCAACAAGGTTGTCGTGATCGGTGGCGACAACTACCGCATCGGTTTGGGCGGCGGTTCCGTGTCATCCGTAGATACGGGACGCTACAGCAGCGGCATCGAGCTGAATGCCGTACAGCGTGCCAATGCAGAGATGCAGAAACGTGCTTACAACGTAGTACGTGCGCTTTGCGAAGAAGACACCAACCCGGTGGTTTCCATCCACGACCACGGTTCTGCCGGACATGTAAACTGCCTGTCCGAGCTGGTAGAAGAGTGCGGCGGACTTATCGACATGAGCAAGCTGCCTATCGGTGACAAGACTTTGTCTGCCAAAGAAATCATAGCCAACGAGAGTCAGGAGCGCATGGGTCTGCTGATTCAGGAAGAGGCCATCGAACACGTACGTAAGGTAGCCGAACGCGAACGCGCTCCGATGTATGTAGTCGGTGAAACCACCGGCGACCACCGCTTCGCTTTCCAGCAAGCCGACGGCGTACGCCCGTTCGACCTTGCCGTAGAACAGATGTTCGGCTCTTCACCCAAAACCTATATGGTGGACAAGACCGTAGAACGTCATTATGAAATGCCGGAATACGAATTGTCGCAACTGCACGAATACCTTACCAACGTACTCCAACTGGAAGCCGTTGCCTGCAAAGACTGGTTGACAAATAAGGTAGACCGTTCCGTAACAGGTAAGATTGCCCGCCAGCAATGCCAGGGCGAACTCCAGTTGCCGTTGAGCGACTGCGGTGTCGTAGCTTTGGACTATCGCGGCGAAAAAGGTATCGCAACTTCTTTGGGACATGCTCCGCAGGCAGCCCTTGCCGACCCGGCAGCCGGTTCTATCCTCTCCGTCAGCGAAGCGTTGACCAACCTGATCTGGGCTCCGCTTGCCGAAGGTCTGGACAGCGTGTCCCTATCAGCCAACTGGATGTGGCCGTGCCGCTCGCAAGAGGGCGAGGACGCACGTCTTTATACGGCGGTAAAGGCATTGAGCGACTTCTGTTGCGCCCTGCAAATCAATGTTCCCACGGGTAAGGACTCTTTGTCCATGACGCAGAAATATCCCGACGGCAGCAAAGTCATCGCTCCGGGTACGGTTATCGTATCTGCAGGCGGCGAGGTTGCAGATGTGAAGAAAGTGGTATCTCCCGTGCTTGTCAACGATGAGAAAACCACGCTGTACCATATCGACTTCAGTTTCGACAAGCTGAAGCTGGGCGGCTCCGCCTTCGCACAGTCACTGGGTAAAGTAGGCGACGAAGTTCCTTGCGTACAAGATGCCGAATACTTCCGTGACGCTTTCCTGGCTGTACAGGAATTAATCAATAAGGGACTTGTTCTTGCCGGACACGACATTTCGGCCGGCGGTCTTATCACTACGCTGCTCGAAATGTGCTTCGCCAATGTAGAGGGCGGTATGGAAATCGACCTCGACAAGATGAAAGAGCAGGATCTCGTCAAGATATTGTTTGCCGAAAACCCGGGTATCGTTATCCAGGTGAGCAACAAGCATAAGGAAGAAGTCAAGAAGATACTGGAAGATGCCGGTGTAGGCTATATCAAAATCGGTAAGCCGACCGACGAACGTCATATTCTCGTAAGCAAAGACGGCGCTACCTACCAGTTCGGCGTGGACTACATGCGTGATGTCTGGTACTCTTCATCGTATCTGCTGGACCGCAAACAGTCCATGAACGGATGCGCCAAGAAACGTTTCGAGAACTACAAGATGCAGCCGCTGGATTTGGTATTCCGGCCTGAATTCAAGGGTAAGCTTTCGCAATACGGTCTCGACCCGAACCGTCGTACCCCGACCGGTATCCGCGCCGCCATTATCCGCGAAAAGGGAACCAACGGCGAACGCGAAATGGCCTATTCACTCTATCTTGCCGGCTTCGATGTGAAAGACGTCACCATGACCGACCTCATCAGCGGACGTGAAACGCTGGAGGACGTAAACATGGTGGTTTATTGCGGCGGCTTCTCCAACTCCGACGTATTGGGTTCCGCCAAAGGTTGGGCAGGCGCTTTCCTCTTCAACCCAAAAGCCAAAGAGGCGCTCGACAAGTTCTATGCACGCGAAGACACGCTGTCTCTCGGCGTATGCAACGGTTGCCAGCTTATGATGGAATTAGGCCTCATCACTCCCGACCACGAAAAGAAGGGAAAGATGCTGCATAATGATTCCCATAAATTCGAATCGACCTTTATCGGCCTGACTATCCCTACCAACCGCAGCGTAATGTTCGGCTCTTTGAGCGGCAGCAAGCTCGGTATCTGGGTGGCACACGGAGAAGGAAAATTCTCATTGCCTTACGATGAAGACAAGTACAATGTAGTGGCAAAATATACCTACGACGAATATCCGGGCAATCCGAACGGCTCCGACTACTCTGTTGCGGCAATAGCCAGCACCGACGGACGCCACCTGGCCATCATGCCTCACCTGGAACGCTCCATCTTCCCGTGGCAGAACGGCTACTATCCGCAAGACCGCGTTCACAGCGACCAGGTTACCCCATGGATAGAGGCATTTGTCAACGCACGCAAGTGGGTGGAAGAAAAGACTGGAAAATAACCACGTGTAAAACTGTAATGCAATAATGGATAATGTGCCAAAGACTCTGCTTTTGCAGGAGCTTTGGCACATTTCTTATATCTCCACACCGCCTTCCATCCTGCCGCTTTACCACTCTGTATTTCCTTTTTTGCATATCTCAAACATTTTCACTACTTTTGTGTTAATATTAAATCCCCCCAACTTTATCAAACTCAAATACCAAAATCGGCTAATATGAAAAAGCATTTCTTTTTCTTTCTTTTCCTTATATCATCCTTTCTGGCTGCCGCTCAGACATATAACTACATCGGCGTAGAGGATGGTTTGAGCAACAGGCGGGTATATGCGATTCAAAAAGGGCCTAAAGGTTACATGTGGTTCCTCACGCACGACGGTATCGACCGTTATAACGGAAAGGAATTCAAGCACTATAAACTCATGGACGGCGAAGATGAAATCAACTCCATGATGAACCTCAACTGGCTGTATTCGGATTCGCAGGGAAGGCTATGGGAAATAGGCAAGCAAGGACGCGTGTTCTGTTATGAAAGCAAGCACGACCGTTTCCAACTGGTATATAAATTGCCCAAAAGCGAAACGGAAGGCCTGCATACTCCCGTCAGCTATGGATTTATCGATGATAATAATATAATATGGCTCTGCAACCAAAGAAACATTTACCTATATAACAGCCTGACAAAAGCAACTGTTGTCATAAAGAATGAAATCAACGAAAGCATCACCGACATCGAGCAGATAGACGAGACCCACTATTTTATAGGCACGGATGTAGGCGTGCATTATGCCGAACTGAGAAACAATGTGCTTGCGCTAAGCCCTTGCGAGAAACTGGATACGCTAAGACTGCAAATCAACGAGCTGTTCTTTCATAAAGGCAGCCGCAAAATCTTTATCGGAACCTTTCAAAGAGGTATCTATGTATACGATCTGAACCTTCATAAGGCGTTCCACATCAAATCCGGCCTGATAGATGTCAGCATCAACCGTATCTGTACCTTCGGCGAAAAAGACATATTGATAGCGACAGACGGTGCAGGTGTCTACAAGATGGATGTGGACACTTACCGGTCCGAACCGTACATCGTGGCCGACTTCAACCGATATAACGCCATGAACGGCAATACAATCTACGACATATATGTGGATAACGAGCAACGCATCTGGATGGCGAACTATCCTATCGGCATTACCGTACGCAACAACCGGTACAGCGATTACAAATGGATAAAGCATTCCATCGGTAACAAACAGTCCCCCATCAACGATCAGGTAAACGCCGTTATGGAAGACGAAGAGGGCGACCTATGGTATGCCACCAACAACGGCATCAGCCTGTATGAGCATCGTACCCAACAATGGCATTCGTTCTTGAGCGTCTACGATAAGGAGCAGAAGAACCAGAGCCATACATTCATGTCTCTGTGCGAGGTCAGTCCCGGCATTATCTGGGTAGGCGGCTACAGTTCCGGCATCTACCAGATAGATAAGAAAAAGCGTTCTGTCAGCTTTTTCACGCCCGCCTTGTTCGGTGGCGCAACGATTCGTCCCGACAAGTACATCCGTTCCATTACCAAAGACAGAGACGGTTATATCTGGTCGGGGGGATACTACAACCTGAAAAGAATAGACCTGAAACATAAAAACATTGAATCGATACTCGGGCTGGAAGTTATAACGGACATCAAGGAGCGGGACGAAAAATACATGTGGATAGGTACAGCCAACGGCTTATACCTGCTGGAGAAAGCAACCGGCAAATACCGGTACATAACGCTGCCGGTAGAGTCCTCCTATATATACTCCCTGTATCAGGCCCCCAACGGACTGCTGTATATCGGCACAAACAATTCCGGTCTGCTGATTTACGACCCTGCCAGGCAGAACTTTGAACACTATCATAAAGATAACTGCGCACTTATCTCCAACAATATCTATACAATTCTGTCAGACGGAAAAGATGATATTCTCTTAAGCACAGAATACGGACTGAGCGGTTTCTACCTCAAAGAAAAAAGATTCCATAACTGGACCAAAGAGCAGGGACTGCATTCCGACCATTTCAATGCCAACTCCGGAACACTGCGCAAGAACGGGAATGCCATTTTCGGAAGTACCGACGGAGCCATAGAATTTCCAAGAGACATGGTATTGCCCCGCGAGTACAGTTCGCGCATGATATTCAGCGATTTGCGCGTTTTCTACCAAACAGTATACCCCAAAGACGAAGGTTCTCCTTTGGTTTTGGATATCGACGAAACCAAAAGCCTGAAACTGAAATACAGCCAGAATATATTTTCGCTTCAGGTATCGTCCATCAATTATGACTATCCTTCCCTCATCCTGTATTCGTGGAAACTGGAAGGATTCTATGACGGCTGGAGCCGTCCGGGAGAGGAAAATGTCATCCGGTTCACCAATCTGAATCCCGGTCATTACACCCTGCGTGTCCGCGCCATATCCAGTGAAGACCGGCGTATGGTCTTGGAAGAGCGCAGCATAGATATTATTGTCGAGCAACCCATTTGGCTCAGCATATGGGCATTATTACTGTATGCGCTTATCCTTGTTGCAATTGCAAGCATCGCATTGCGCATAATCGTATTGCGCAAGCAACGAAAGATATCCGATGACAAGATCCGTTTCTTTGTCAACACCGCGCATGACATCCGTACTCCGCTGACGCTCATCAAAGCACCGTTGGAAGAACTCTCCGACCGTGAGAAACTAAGCAAGGAAGGAACGGACAACCTCAGCACGGCGCTTCGCAACGTCAACGCCCTGCTACGTCTCACAACCAACCTCATAAACTTTGAACGTGCGGATACCTATTCGAACAATTTCTACGTATCCGAATACGAACTGGGAGCTTATATGACCGACATTGTCAATGTTTTCCGTTCATACGCTTCCGTAAAGCACATCGACCTGACTTACGAAAGCAACTTCCGCTATCTGAATGTCTGGCTGGATAAGGATAAGATGGACTCCATTTTGAAGAATATCATATCCAATGCACTGAAATACACGCCCGAAGGCGGAAGCGTGCATGTCTATGCTTACGAAACGGAAGATACCTGGAACGTGGAAGTCAGTGACACGGGTATCGGCATTCCACTGGACGAGCAGAAAAAGCTGTTCAAGATGCACTTCCGCGGCAGCAATGCCATCAATTCCAAAGTAACCGGCAGCGGCATCGGACTGCTTCTTGTATGGAAACTCGTGCATATGCATAAAGGAAAGCTCAACTTCACCAGCACCGAAGGAAAAGGCTCCTGCATCAAAGTATCTTTCCCTAAAGGCGAGAAACGCTACCGCAAGGCCATACACCGTCCTGCTCCCACCAAAGAGCAGGAACAGAACAATGAACCGGAACAAATCACCTCTCCGGAAAAGGGCACTCCGGACACCCCTGCCTTCAACACGCCCATAGAGGGTTACGAACATGCCCAACAGCAAACTCAGGATGCCGGTAACCGCCAGAAAATACTGATAGTAGAGGATAACGACGAACTGAGGGAATACCTGCGGCGTACGCTGGCGGAGAACTACCATGTACAAGTATGTTCCAACGGAAAATCGGCGCTTTGTATCGTGAAGGAGTATTTCCCCGACCTGATTATCTCGGACATCATGATGCCCGAAATGCGGGGTGATGAACTGTGCCAGAAAGTGAAGAATGACATTGATACCTCGCACATCCCCGTTATCCTGCTTACGGCCCTCAATACGGACAAAAACATCATCGACGGGCTGCAAACCGGAGCGGATGAATACGTCGTGAAACCGTTTAACATCGGAATCCTGCGCGCCACCATTGCCAATCTGCTTGCCAACCGTGCCTTATTGCGCCACAGATACGGCAATCTGGAGCTGAACGATGATACCCACAATACGGAATGCATCAACTGTTCTACGGATTTGGACTGGAAATTCATTGCCAGCATCAAGAAGAATGTAGAGGACAACATGGACAATCCGAGCTTCACGATTGATGTGCTTTGCACCCTGCTCAACATGAGCCGTACCAGTTTCTACAACAAGTTAAAGGCACTGACCGACCAGGCTCCGGGAGATTATGTACGGTTGATACGCCTGAAACGTGCCATGCAACTGCTGAAGGAACAAAAGTACACCATCACCGAAGTTGCCGAAATGACCGGTTTCAGCGATGCCAAATACTTCCGTGAAGTCTTTAAGAAACACTTTAATATCAGTCCGAGCCAATATGCAAAAGAAGAAGGAAATATTGGAGAGGGCAAACAATAAACCGAATTACAGCATTACACATGATATGACGAATATATATACCGAAGCATTTTCCATTTTCTTTAAAATCGGTGCATTCACCATTGGCGGCGGCTATGCCATGGTTCCATTGATTGAGGACGAAATCGTAACGAAACGCCGGTGGATAGCCAAAGAGGATTTTATAGACCTGCTTGCCATCGCCCAGTCGGCACCGGGCATCCTTGCGGTCAACATATCCATATTCATAGGCTACCGTCTGCGTGGAATACGGGGAAGCATCGTTACCGCCCTGGGAACGATACTGCCCTCTTTCCTCATTATCCTTGCCATAGCCTTGTTTTTCCATAACTTCAAAGACAATGTCTACGTAGAGCGTATCTTCAAGGGTATCCGTCCGGCAGTTGTAGCACTGATAGCCGCTCCGACTTTCAGTATGGCCAAATCCGCCAAAATCAACCGCTACACGATATGGATTCCTATTGTCTCGGCTCTGCTTATCTGGTTATTGGGCTTCTCCCCCATCTGGATTATCATTGCTGCCGGTATAGGCGGATACCTGTTCGGAAGGCTGCGTTTCCCGAAAACCAACAGTTAAAAATTAAACAAAACCGCCCCACTTATCGCTAATCACTAACCACTAATCACTACATCATGCTTTTCCTCCATCTATTCTACACATTCTTTAAAATCGGCCTGTTCGGTTTTGGCGGCGGATACGCCATGCTGTCCATGATACAAGGTGAGGTAGTCACCCGTTACGGCTGGCTCACACCGCAGGAGTTTACCGACATCGTAGCAATCAGCCAGATGACTCCCGGCCCTATCGGCATCAATTCGGCAACCTATGTAGGCTATTCCACGATAGCCGAACAATACGGCACGAGCATGGGAGTGCTTGGGTCTTGCGTAGCCACTTTTGCCGTAGTGCTACCTTCGTTCATCCTGATGCTCACTATCAGCAAATTCTTTCTGAAATATCAGAAGCACCCGGCAGTAGAAGCCGTATTCAGCGGACTTCGCCCGGCGGTAGTAGGACTGCTGGCATCGGCTGCGCTGGTGCTGATGAACACGGAGAACTTCAGTTCGCCCCAGGAAGATATATACTCTTTCATCATCAGTATCATCATCTTCCTTGCAGCTTTCATCGGAACAAGAAAATATAAGGTCAACCCCATACTGATGATTATAGTATGCGGAATAGCAGGGCTGATACTTTATTGACAGTTGATTCCTACAGCTTCACTTTCTTGCTTACAGATTTGGATTCGTTGTGCAGGCGGTCGAGCGCCGTAACCACATAACGGTACTTCGTCTTGCCATCCTCATAAGGTAACTTATAGAACGTATTGCGCGTAACAGCCACAATGTGCGAAGGGTCGTCAATATCCACCTTCTCTTTCGAACCGAAGCGGTAGACAACATACTGTACCGGACGGTTCATTTCATCCTTGAACTTCGGAGCAGTCCAGAAAAGGATGTAACCGTCGGCAGTCCACACCGGTTTTACCTTGCGCACCTTATCCGGAGCTTCATTGTCCATAAAGTCAAATACGGGCGGCAAAGCCGGATATTTATGATACTCGGCAACCAGCGCATCGCGGTATTTGCCGGCATTCTCCACTACTGCGCTGGCAGGCCATTGGCAACTGCCGCCGATTGTCTGATATGCCCGCTGCAAAGCCATCTTGCGGGGAAGCTGATTGACGGACGGATTCTTCGGATCGGCATTCTGTACCGTATTCATTACAGACTGGCCGATAAACAAAGGACGGTTCTCTGTATGCTTTGCCCACCACTTCACCAAAGTTTCATAGTCGGCAGCCGGATGTCCTATCTGCCAGTACACTTGCGGTATGTTATAATCAATCCACCCTTTGCGTGCCCACAGAAGTACGTCGGCATATAAATCATCATAATTCTGCAAACCGTTTGTAGCACTGCCCAGCGGATCGCTGCTCTGATTGCGGTAGATACCGAAAGGACTCACGCCGAACTTCACCCAGGGTTTCAGTCCGCGGATCGTCTCATGTATTTTCTGAATGAGAATATTCACATTACTGCGGCGCCAGTCCGCCTTATTGCTGAAACCGCCACCATAGCGTGCAAAGCTGGCATCATCCGGGAAATCCTTTCCCTTGATAGGATAGGGATAGAAATAATCGTCCATGTGAATGGCATCCACATCATAGCGCGACACGATGTCTGTTATCACCTTACAGATATGATTGCGGCTTTCGGGAAGCGCAGGGTCGAAGTAAAGCTGGTCGCCATACGTCACGAACCACTCCGGATGCGAATTATAAATATGGATGGGCGAAAGCTCGTTCTTCAACGAAGTCTTTACCCGATACGGATTAATCCAGGCATGAAACTCCATGCTCCGCTTGTGGCACTCCTCAATCATAAACTGCATAGGGTCCCAATAAGGTTCCGGGGCTTTGCCCTGCACACCTGTCAGGAAACGGCTCCACGGTTCGTACTGCGAAGCATACAACGCATCGGCTTCGGGACGCACCTGAAAAATAACGGCATTGATACCTGCACCTTGCAGGGAGTTCAACTGATTTATCAAGATTTGCTTCAACCGGTCGGTCGGTATGCCACGAAACTGTCCGTTTACCGCCTGAATCCATGCGGCACGAAATTCACGTTTAGGATGTGCGGATGTGGATACGAACTGTGCCTGTACAGCCAGTGAAAGGCAGCAGAAAGCCAGTAACAAGAGGAGATTTCTCACTTTCATTTTATTCTTTTTAAATATTGTGTCGCAAAGATAATGATTATCTTTGCAACTCAATTCATTTTCAATCGTCTTATGGCAAAAAATACATCTATCATCATAAAGGGGGCACGCGTCAATAATCTGAAAAATATTGATGTGGAAATTCCCCGCAACAAGCTGGTCGTCATAACCGGACTGTCCGGTTCCGGCAAGTCCTCGCTCGCATTCGATACACTCTATGCCGAGGGGCAACGGCGCTATGTGGAAAGCCTCAGCAGTTACGCCCGCCAGTTTTTGGGACGTATGAGTAAGCCCGAATGCGATTTCATCAAGGGTATCCCCCCTGCCATTGCCATCGAGCAGAAAGTAAGCAGCCGCAATCCCCGTTCCACCGTAGGCACTTCTACCGAAATCTACGAATACCTGCGCCTGCTCTACGCCCGTGTGGGACGGACTTTCAGTCCGGTCAGCGGACAGGAGGTAAAGAAACACTCCACCGAGGACATCGTGAACTGCATGCTCCGACAACCTGAGGGAACACGCTATACCGTGCTCACCCCGATATTGCTCCGCGAAGGACGTACCTTGCAGCAGCAACTGGAAATAGACTTGAAGCAAGGGTTCAACCGACTGGAAGTGAACGGAGAAATGGTGCGCATTGACGAGTATCAGCCTAAAGACGGTGACACCGTATTCCTATTGGTAGACCGCATGACGGTTTCCGGCGAGAAAGATGCCGTCAGCCGCCTCACCGACTCCGCCGAAACCGCCATGTACGAGGGTGACGGAGCCTGCCTGCTGCGTTTCTACCAACCGGACGGCACTACCAGCCTGTACCGTTTCAGTACCAAGTTCGAGGCGGACGGCATCACGTTTGAAGAGCCCAACGACCAGATGTTCTCGTTCAACTCCCCCATCGGCGCATGTCCGGAATGCGAAGGCTTCGGACGTGTCGTGGGCATCGACGAACATCTCGTCATCCCCAACCGCTCCCTTTCCGTATACGACGGCGCCGTGGTGTGCTGGCGCGGCGAGAAAATGGGCGAATGGAAAGACATGGTGATACGCGGTGCGGAGAAAGCCGGCTTCCCCATTTTCACTCCCTACTACCAGTTGACCGACGAACAGCGCCGCATGCTGTGGGACGGAACCCGCTACTTCGAGGGTATCAATGCTTTCTTCAAAATGTTGCAGGAAAACCAGTACAAGATACAATACCGCGTTATGCTGGCGCGTTATCGCGGCAAAACCCTTTGTCCCAAATGCCACGGTACAAGGCTGAAGCCCGAAGCCGGTTATGTACGGGTGGGCGGACGCAGCATCTCCGAACTGGTAGACCTGCCCATTACCGAACTGAAAGTGTTCTTCGACAACCTGAAGCTGGACAAGCATGATGCCGACATTGCCCGCCGCATCCTTATAGAAATCAACAACCGCATCCGCTTCCTGCTGGATGTAGGTTTGGGATACCTCACCCTGAACCGCCTCAGCAATTCGCTGTCCGGCGGTGAAAGCCAACGTATCAATCTGGCAACTTCCCTGGGAAGCAGTCTTGTGGGCAGTCTCTACATTCTGGACGAACCGAGTATCGGACTTCACAGCCGCGACACGGACAAGCTGATACACGTCTTGCGCCAACTGCAACAGTTGGGCAATACGGTGGTCGTGGTGGAACATGACGAAGAAATCATCCGGGCCGCCGATTATATCATCGACATCGGTCCCAAGGCCGGACGTCTGGGCGGCGAGGTTGTCTACCAGGGAGACATGAAGGATTTGCAAAAAAACAGCAACAGCTACACCGTGCGTTATCTTCTGGGCGAGGAAACCATTCCCGTGCCCGAAAGCCGGCGCCCGTGGAACCAGTATATTGAAATCACAGGCGCCCGCGAGAACAATCTGAAAGGCGTGGACGTACGCTTTCCGCTCAATGTAATGACCGTAGTCACCGGCGTATCGGGTTCCGGTAAAAGCACACTCGTACGCGACATCTTCTTCCGCGCCCTCAAACGCGAGCTGGACGAATGCACCGACCGACCGGGCGAGTTTGCCTCTATCAGCGGAGACCTGCGAAATCTACGCAACGTAGAGTTTGTAGACCAGAACCCTATCGGCAAGTCCTCGCGTTCCAACCCCGTAACCTACATAAAGGCCTACGACGAAATACGCAAACTTTGGGCAGAACAGCCCCTCGCCAAACAAATGGGCTATACCGCCGGCCATTTCAGCTTTAACAGCGAAGGCGGCCGCTGCGAGGAGTGCAAGGGCGAAGGAACCATCACCGTAGAGATGCAGTTCATGGCGGACCTTGTGCTGGAGTGCGAATCCTGCCACGGCAAACGCTTCAAGGCAGATACGCTGGAAGTGAAATTCCATGATGTCAATATCTACGATGTACTGGAAATGACCGTTAACCAAGCCATTGAATTCTTCACCGGACACGGACAGAAGAAAATCGTGAAGCGCCTGCAACCGCTGCAAGATGTGGGGTTGGGATATATCAAACTCGGCCAGTCGTCCTCTACCCTCTCCGGCGGTGAGAACCAGCGCGTAAAACTGGCCTACTACCTCAGTATGGAGAAAGCCGACCCTACGCTATTCATCTTCGACGAGCCTACCACCGGCCTGCACTTCCACGACATCCGCAAACTGCTGGAAGCCTTTGATGCACTGATACGCCGCGGCCATTCCATCGTTATCATCGAGCATAATATGGACGTAGTGAAGTGTGCCGACCATGTTATCGACCTCGGCCCCGAAGGCGGAGACAAAGGCGGCTATATCGTGGCAACCGGTACACCGGAAGAAGTGGCGGCGTGTGCGGCAAGCTACACAGGGCAGTTCCTAAGAGAAAAACTACAATAACCAAACGTACAATCCCGTCAAAAACGTCCCGTAAGATAGATTAATCCGTCTTACGGGATGTTTTTTCATCCCACGAAACAAAAAATCGTCTCCTAAGACGAAACAAACCATCTTAGGAGACGAAATCAGATATTGTGCAAAAAGAGCTTTTTCTTTTTTAGAAGTAGAAACCGAATCCCACTTTCAACCCGAATTCCGAACGGTCTTTATTTATATCCCAATAAACGGCAGGCTCGATAGTGACCGTACGCGACAGGAAGAAAGCATAACCGCCCTCCATGCCGAAGCCGAAACGGGTTTTATCGCCACCGTCCCAGTTGTAACGGTTCAAGTTTACATCAGCTCCCAGAAATACGCCAATCTTGTTGAAATAGTAGCGTCCGCCCACACCCAACGTATAGACATCCGTTCCGCCGCCTTGCCACGTAGCGCCGGCATCCAGCAGCAAAGCCACGTTATCGATTAAAAAAGCACCACCCTTGACCTCAAGACCGAAATGAGCCTTATCCGTTTCCGTATTGTAGGAAAAATTAAGTCCGGTAACGGAAGGGTTGACGAACCACTTTCCTTTTTCAAACTGCGCGTGGGCAGCCACTGTGCCAATAAGCAGGCATACGATCAATGCAAGTCTTCTCATCTTGTTTTCGTTTTTAAGTGAATAATTATTTTCGTTCTATTTTATCTTCTTCACGGCGCTTACGCTGCAACTCCTCTTTTTTGCGCAGCACCAGCCACAACGCCAGTACGATGACATACGAAGCGATTACGGTTACATATTTCTCCATATTGCTGATTTCCGTATTGCGCGGCAGGAAATACGCCGCGGTGGCAGAAACATAAATAAGCAGGGCTACGGTCAGCCCGGTAGATTTCTTGAGTTTCTTCATCGGTTTAAGAGTTTTTTAGTCTGTTTGTCTTTTCTTCCATAGCACGAACCATACCAGAGCTATCGCCACACCGGCTGCTCCTATGCCGTAGGATGCCGGATGCGACAGGCCGAAACCTTCGGGCGCTATACAGATATACGTTGTACAGACACAGGTCATGAAGAGGGCAGGTATCAGCGTCAGGAAATACAGCTTTCTTGCACGCACCAAATACACTGTGACAGCCCATAGGGTAAAGACAGACAAGGTCTGGTTGGCCCATGCAAAGTAACGCCATATCATATCGAAACCGTCCTTATCGCGCAGGCTGTACAGCAACAGTCCGATAGCAGCCAAAAACATCGGTATGCAGATATATAAACGGCGGCGCATCGTTTTTTGTTCCATCCCCAGAAAATCTGCAACGATAAGCCGTGCCGAACGGAAAGCGGTATCGCCGCTGGTAATGGGGGCTGCAATCACACCCAATATAGCCAGTACACCTCCGATTGTTCCCAACCAGTCTTTCGTAATGGCATCCACAATGACGGCGGCATTCGTCTCCGCCATTCCGTTTTCATGGAAGAAGCAAGTAGCGGCGGCAGCCCAGATAAGGGCCACGATGCCTTCGGTAATCATGGCTCCGTAGAATATGGGACGACCATGACGCTCGCTCGTCATGCAGCGTGCCATCAAGGGGCTTTGCGTGGCATGAAAACCGCTGATAGCCCCGCACGCGATACTGACAAACATAATGGGAAATACAGGCAACGCCGAAGCGTTGGGATGGGTATTCTGCAATCCGTCCCATACTTCCGGCAATGCCGGATGCTTCACGTAGAGCATAACCAAAATGCCCACCGCCATAAACAGCAGCGCAATGGCAAACAGCGGATATATCTTGCCGATAATCTTATCCACCGGCAACAAGGTGGCAAGTATATAATAGATAAAGACCACCACAATCCAGAAAACGGTGTCCAGCGTTTCCGGCGTCAGGCTGGCGAGCAGTCCGGCAGGACCTGCCACAAACACGGCTCCCACAAGTATCATCAGGACAACGGTAAATCCGCGCATCACCTGCTTGGTAGTCACGCCCAGATAACGGCCTATAATCTCCGGCAGGCTCTCGCCCCCGTTGCGCAACGAAAGCATTCCTGCAAAATAGTCGTGCACCGCTCCGGCAAAAATACTTCCGAACACTATCCACAGATAGGATGCCGAACCGAATTTCGCTCCCATGATTGCACCGAAGATAGGTCCCAGACCTGCGATATTCAGGAACTGTATCATAAAGATTTTCCACGTAGGCAGCGGAATATAGTCCACCCCGTCGGCTTTGGTAATAGCAGGAGTCTTGCGGTCGTCCGGCCCGAATACATGTTCTATAAAGCGTCCGTAGATGAAGTAACCTGCAACCAACGCCAGCAGGCAAAGCGTAAATGTAATCATGGCGTGCTAATGTTTAATGTCCAGCAAGTGTTAATAATGTATTTTATGTATGCAAATGTAACGGTTTCTAACTAAACTACGCAATTTTATCAGGTGATTTACGTATCTTCGCCGTGAAATATAACAGAAATAAAGAAGTAAAAAGGAATTTGTTTCACCGCAAAGGAGAAATCATCATTTACCGAAAACAAGACAGCAACATGAAGAAATCAAGCCTTATACTATTATATATCTTCTGTCTTCTTCCCCTTGCCGCCCAGCGGCCGCCCAAGCACGAGGTACGCGCCGCATGGGTCACAGCCGTCTACGGACTGGACTGGCCCCGCACCCGCGCCACCACGCCCGAAAGCATCCGCAAGCAGCAGGACGAACTCGTAGAGATACTGGACAAACTGAAAGCCGCCAACTTCAACACCGTACTGTTTCAAACCCGTACGCGGGGCGATGTGCTCTACAAATCGTCCATCGAGCCTTATAACTCCATCCTGACAGGAAAAACCGGCGGCAACCCCGGCTACGACCCGCTTGCCTTTGCCGTAGCCGAATGCCACAAACGCGGTATGGAATGCCACGCCTGGATGGTGACCATTCCTTTGGGCAACCGCAAGCATGTCGCCGCCCTCGGCAAGGCATCGGTCACCAAACGCAAACCCGCTATCTGCGTACCTTATAAACGCGAGTATTTCCTCAATCCCGGACATCCGCAGACCAAAGAATACCTGATGAGCCTCGTCCGCGAAGTCGTGGAACATTACGATGTGGACGGCGTGCATTTCGATTACCTGCGCTACCCCGAACATGCCCTGCGATTCTCCGACAGCTATACCTATAAGAAGTACGGCAACGGACGCGACCTCGCGCAATGGCGGCGTGACAATATCACGGAAATAGTCCGTTATCTCTATAAAGGCGTCAAGGCGCTGAAGCCCTGGGTAAAGGTGAGCACCTGCCCCGTGGGTAAGTACCGCGACACCGCCCGCTATCCGTCGCGCGGCTGGAATGCGTTCCACACCGTCTATCAGGACGTACAAGGCTGGCTGGGCGAAGGCATACAG
This sequence comes from Bacteroides sp. NSJ-48, assembly GCF_014287405.1. Taxonomy (NCBI): domain Bacteria; kingdom Pseudomonadati; phylum Bacteroidota; class Bacteroidia; order Bacteroidales; family Bacteroidaceae; genus Bacteroides; species Bacteroides sp. NSJ-48. Next base: position 125,037 of record NZ_JACOOD010000008.1, read on the forward strand.
GACCAGATATATCCTATGATGTACTTCCGCGGCAACGGTTTCTATCCTTTCGCCCTCGACTGGCAGGAGCAAAGCAACGGGCGGCAGATTATTCCCGGACTGGGCATCTATTTCCTCGACCCCGGCGAAGGCAACTGGACTGTGGACGAGGTGGAACGGCAGATAAACTTCACCCGTGCACACGGCCTGGCGGGCGAAGGTCACTACCGCGTGAAGTACCTTATGGACAATACGCAAGGGTTGTATGACATACTTCAAGAGAACTACTACACCGCCCCCGCCCTGCAACCCGCCATGCCGTGGATAGACAATGTGCCGCCAACCGCCCCCACGCAACTCAACGTCGGGAAGCTGGCCGACGGATATTGGAAAATCACCTGGCAAGCCGCCACTGACAACGATAAGCGGAATGCGCCGACCTATGTAGTCTACGGTTCCGATACGTATCCCGTAGATACCGCCAACCCGGAGAATATACTGGCGCAACGCATACAGGGAACCGAATACATATATGCCCCTATCCGCCCCTGGAACACCTGGAAATACTTTGCAGTTACCGCCGTAGACCGTTGCGGCAACGAAAGTCCCGTCTGCCAATAGGAAACACAAAGGCAATGCGTTTATAATCAAAAGGATGCATGTACCAAAAGAATTCCTTATTTGGTACGTCTCGTACCTGACTGTGGTACGACGTGTTTCTTACCATGGTAGGACGTGTACCTTAGTAAGGTACTTGACGTACCAAGCGGCAGGTACATCAGGTACCAGCCACTTGAAATATGCATCAACAGCAAGAATCATATCCGGACATACGCTCTGTAACAACTTTTACCTGTAACGGGCACTAACGGCAGATAGCCGGAAGCAAGTCTGCCCTGCTCCACCGTCAACGGATAATCGTGCATATCCTGTTCGTGCCGTGCACGCAATGTTTCATTATCGGGAACGTATTCAACAGCAAAACATCCCTTACTGCCGGGAGTCACAAACCTGTCGTAAAACAAGCGGGCTACAACACCCATATTCATACGCATGTTTATCTCCACGCAAGGATGCACACGATAGCCGTCCTCCTTGTCTGACCGGCAAACCATCATATCCACCCCCAGATAGCCGGTATACGTGTTCCCATAGATTGAGGCCAATTCCGCACGCAGCGCTTCGCGTATACCCGTCAACTTCTCAAGGGACAGACAGCACGCGATGCTTTCCTCTATCTGTCCGTCCGATGCAAGCAGATTGCCCGTATAGGCGCCATGCTCATTGGTGGAGAACACGGAATAGCCCGCAAAGCGCACTTCGCCCTGTCCGTCCGAATAGAACTCAAGGGCAAAATCCTTCACCTTATTATATATGGGTTCTGCCGTAAGCCCCCCCTGCTCTCTCAAAACCCGTTCACACCAATTGGAGACGGGCTTCGTAAACCCATGCAGACACCAGTTCAGTCCCTTTCCGCTACCCGACCAGGGTACTTTGAGCAGGCAGGCGTGCATTGCATTCACCGTGCGTTCACAATCCGCAATATTGTTTAGGAGCGTATGTTCGCCGCAGGTGCATTCGGGATAGCGGTCCGCCATGCGCCGCGTCACCGCCACGGCCTGCAGACGGGAAGAGAGCAGTCTGTATTCCGCAAGAAGTTGGGGAGAAGGCAGTCTGTCTTCACGAACTCCCCCTTTCAGAAAGAACCTGCGGATGGCAGGATTCCAGCCCCACGGCACAATTCGGGCTTCGGCATAATCGGGCAACTCAGGCTCGGTGGCCAGTTGCACCTGCAACCCGAAGAGTTCCCGCATCCGCTTCAAGAAATCCGCATTGTAAGCGGAAGGCGCCAGTACCGCACTGCCCGGAGCGGCATACCATATCGGCAGCAAAGCCATGTCCTGCGCCATACGGCGGGCGGAAGCCGGGGCTATGTAATTCGCTTCGTTATTGGCAAGCGCAAGGTCTGAATCCGGATTGAAAAGATATAGTTCCATCGATTATAGTTCATAATTATTCGGAACTGCAAACTTACAGAGAAAAAGAACAGCATACAAATATATAAAACTTAACTATGAAATAAGATATTTTGCTATCTCTACTTTGCAATTCTATAAAAAAGACGTATATTTGTCGCCCGATAAACCGAATTTAAAGCATGGAAGCATTTTACCGAACACACGCTTATCTGGTAGAGCATACAAATGCCCCCGTTCGCCGCGACCTCATGGATGAGATTGACTGGAACGACCGTCTTATCGGTATCAAAGGCACCCGAGGCGTAGGCAAGACCACATTCCTGCTGCAATATGCCAAAGAGAAATTCGGTACCGACCGCTCCTGCCTCTTTATCAACATGAACAACTTCTACTTCTCCGGTCACAGCCTGGTAGACTTCGCTTACGAATTCCAGCGCCGCGGCGGAAAGGTATTGTTGATAGACCAGGTGTTCAAGCACCCCGACTGGAGCAAGGAGCTGCGCTTGTGCTACGACCGTTTTCCCAATCTGAAGATTGTATTCACCGGCTCGTCCGTGATGCGCCTGAAAGAGGAAAATCTGGAGTTGCGCGACATTGCGAAAAGTTACAACCTGCGCGGTTTCTCCTTCCGTGAGTATCTGAACCTGCAGACCGACATGAAGTTCCACGCCTACTCACTGGAAGAAATCCTGAGCAACCACGAACAGATAGCCAAAGGCATTTTGTCCAAAGTACGCCCGCTGGACTATTTTCAGGACTATATGCACCACGGCTTCTACCCTTTTTTCCTCGAAAAGCGCAATTTCTCGGAGAATCTGCTGAAGACGATGAACATGATGGTGGAAGTGGACATCCTGCTCATCAAACAAATAGAGCTGAAATATCTGTCAAAGATAAAAAAATTACTATATTTGTTGGCGGTGGACGGCCCGAAAGCGCCTAATGTGAGCCAATTGGCCAACGATATACAGACATCCAGAGCTACGGTGATGAACTACATCAAGTATCTGGCCGACGCACGGCTTATCAACATGGTATATCCTAAAGGAGAAGAATTCCCCAAAAAGCCGTCGAAGATAATGATGCACAATTCCAACCTGATGTACTCCATCTATCCCGTAAAGGTGGAAGAGCAGGATGTGCTGGAAACGTTCTTTGTAAACACCATGTGGAAAGACCACAAAGTGAACAAAGGCGACAAGAACATTTCGTTCATGGTGGACGAAGTGATGCCTTTCAAGATTTGTCAGGAAGGCATGAGGATCAAGAACAATCCGGGAGTGACGTACGCATTGCACAAGGCAGAGATAGGCCGGGGCAATCAGATACCTCTCTGGCTGTTCGGCTTCCTGTATTAGATTTACAGACAAAGAGTTTTTTTTACTTAATAAATTCAATTTAGTTATGACTAAACAGAAGAAATTCATTACTTGTGATGGTAACCAGGCTGCTGCACATATCTCGTATATGTTCTCGGAAGTAGCTGCCATCTATCCTATCACACCCTCTTCTACGATGGCTGAATACGTAGACGAATGGGCTGCCGCAGGTCGTAAAAACATCTTCGGCGAAACAGTATTGGTACAGGAAATGCAATCCGAAGGCGGTGCTGCCGGCGCCGTTCACGGTTCTTTGCAAGCCGGTGCGCTGACTACAACGTACACCGCTTCACAAGGTCTGTTGCTGATGATACCGAACATGTACAAGATTGCCGGTGAATTCCTGCCTTGCGTGTTCCACGTATCCGCACGTACTTTGGCAAGCCATGCGCTGTGTATCTTCGGTGACCACCAGGACGTAATGTCTGCACGTCAGACTGGTTTCGCCATGTTGGCCGAAGGTTCTGTACAGGAAGTTATGGACCTGGCGGGTGTCGCTCACCTTTCTACTATCAAAAGCCGCGTACCGTTCGTTAACTTCTTCGACGGTTTCCGTACTTCTCACGAAATCCAGAAGATTGAAATGCTGGAGAACGAAGACCTCGCTCCGCTTATCGACCAGGAAGCATTGGCTGAATTCCGTGCACGTGCACTGAACCCGATGAACCCGGTTGCCCGCGGTATGGCCGAAAACCCCGACCACTTCTTCCAACACCGCGAATCCTGCAACAACTACTACGAAGCTGTTCCCGCTATCGTAGAGGAATACATGAACGAGATTTCCAAAATCACAGGCCGCAAGTACGGTTTGTTCGATTACTACGGTGCAGAAGATGCAGAACGCGTAATCATCGCTATGGGTTCTGTAACGGAAGCTGCCCGTGAAGCCATCGACTACCTCGTTGCCAACGGCGAAAAGGTTGGTTTGGTTGCCGTTCACTTGTATCGTCCGTTCTCTGCCAAGCACTTCCTGGCTGCCGTTCCCAAAACTGCCAAGAAGATTGCCGTACTCGACCGTACGAAGGAACCGGGTGCTAACGGCGAACCGTTGTACCTCGATGTAAAAGACTGCTTCTACGGCACGGAAAACGCTCCGGTTATCGTAGGCGGCCGTTACGGTCTGGGTTCCAAGGATACCACTCCTGCACAAATCATCGCAGTTTACAAGAACCTGGCTATGCCGATGCCGAAGAACCACTTCACTATCGGTATTGTGGACGACGTTACTTTCACTTCTCTTCCTCAGGAAGAAGAAATCGCATTGGGCGGCGAAGGCATGTTCGAGGCTAAGTTCTACGGTTTGGGAGCCGACGGTACAGTAGGCGCCAACAAGAACTCGGTTAAGATTATCGGTGACAACACCGACAAGCACTGCCAGGCTTACTTCTCTTACGACTCCAAGAAATCAGGTGGTTTCACTTGCTCTCACCTGCGCTTCGGTGACACTCCGATCCGTTCTACATACTTGGTAAACACTCCGAACTTTGTGGCTTGCCACGTTCAGGCTTACCTGCACATGTACGACGTAACCCGCGGTCTGCGCAAGAACGGTTCATTCTTGCTGAACACCATCTGGGAAGGTGAAGAGCTGGCTAAGAACCTGCCTAACAGAGTAAAGAAATACTTTGCACAGAACAATATCTCCGTTTACTACATCAACGCAACTCAGATTGCACAGGAAATCGGTTTGGGCAACCGTACCAACACCATTCTCCAGTCTGCATTCTTCCGTATCACAGGTGTAATTCCTGTAGAGCAGGCTGTTGAGCAGATGAAGAAATTCATCGTCAAGTCTTACGGCAAGAAGGGTGAAGACGTAGTAAACAAGAACTACGCAGCCGTAGACCGTGGCGGCGAATACAAGACTCTGGCTATTGACCCGGCATGGGCTAACCTGCCTGATGATGCCAAAGCAGAAAACAACGACCCCGCATTCATCAACGAAGTGGTTCGTCCTATCAATGCACAGGACGGTGACTTGCTGAAAGTATCTGCATTCAAGGGTATCGAAGACGGTACTTGGGAACAAGGTACGGCTAAGTACGAAAAACGCGGTGTGGCAGCTTTCGTTCCCGAATGGAATCCTGAAAACTGTATCCAGTGTAACAAGTGTGCTTACGTTTGTCCTCACGCTTCTATCCGTCCGTTCGTACTCGACGCTGAAGAGCAGAAGGGTGCTGAGTTCGCTCAACTGAAAGCAGTAGGTAAGGCATTCGAAGGCATGACATTCCGTATGCAGGTAGACGTTCTCGACTGTCTGGGTTGCGGTAACTGTGCCGACATCTGTCCGGGCAACCCGAAGAAGGGTGGCAAGGCTCTTACCATGAAGCATCTTGAAAGCCAACTGGCAGAAGCTGCCAACTGGACTTACTGCGTGGAAAACGTGAAGAGCAAACAACACTTGGTTGACATCAAGGCTAACGTGAAGAACTCTCAGTTTGCAACTCCGCTGTTCGAGTTCTCAGGCGCTTGCTCCGGTTGCGGTGAGACTCCGTATGTGAAACTGATTTCCCAGTTGTTCGGTGACCGCGAAATGGTTGCCAACGCTACCGGATGTTCTTCTATCTATTCAGGTTCCGTTCCTTCTACTCCTTATACAAAGAACGAAAAGGGTCATGGTCCTGCTTGGGCTAACTCACTGTTCGAGGACTTCTGCGAATTCGGTCTGGGTATGGAGCTCGCTAACGAAAAGATGCGCGCACGTATCGTGAAGACTATGGAAGAAGCTATTGCAGCGGAAGGTACTCCGGCTGAATACAAGGAAGTATTCCAGGCTTGGATTGAAAACATGTACGATGCAGACAAGACTAAGGAACTGGCTGAAAAGATCATTCCTATGGTAGAAGCTGCCAAGGACAAATGCGATTGCTGCAAGACCATCGCCGGTCTGTCTCAATACCTGGTTAAACGCAGCCAGTGGATCATCGGTGGTGACGGTGCTTCTTACGACATCGGCTACGGCGGTCTCGACCACGTAATCGCCAGCGGTAAGGACGTAAACATCCTCGTCCTGGATACTGAGGTTTACTCCAACACAGGCGGTCAGTCTTCCAAGGCTACTCCGGTAGGCGCTATCGCCAAGTTTGCTGCTGCCGGTAAGCGTGTACGCAAGAAAGACCTCGGTCTGATGGCTACTACTTACGGTTATGTATATGTTGCTCAAATCGCTATGGGTGCCGACCAGGCTCAGACTTTGAAGGCTATCCGCGAAGCAGAGGCATATCCCGGTCCGTCACTCATCATCGCTTACGCTCCGTGTATCAACCACGGTTTGAAGGCTGGTATGGGTAAGAGCCAGGCAGAAGAAGAGAAAGCCGTTAAGTGCGGTTACTGGCACTTGTGGCGTTACAACCCGGCTCTGGAAGCTGAAGGTAAGAATCCGTTCACGCTGGATAGCAAAGAACCGGATTGGTCGGGCTTCCAGGACTTCTTGAAGGGTGAGGTTCGTTACGCATCCGTAATGAAACAATATCCGCAGGAAGCCGAAGAGCTGTTCAAGGCTGCCGAAGAAAACGCTAAATGGCGTTACAACAGCTACAAGCGTCTGTCCAAAGAAAACTGGGGCGCTGAAGTTGCCGAATAATTTCAAGAATTGAAATAATACTAAAATAGAGACTGCTCCGCAAGCCGGATGCAGTCTCTATTCGTTTATAAAGGAAAGAATGAATATATTGTGATTGGTTTATTATCCGGATAAGCTAAGGATGTTTTATCCTTTCCGTTTCAGAAAATCCGTGGGGCTCTCACCGAACTGCTCCTTATAGCATTTCGTGAAATAAGACGGTGACGAGAAACCTACCTCATAGGCAATCTCGGCCACATTCATATCGGAGGCGGCAAGCAAGGAAGCGGCTTTCTTCAGGCGCATCCGGCGCAGCAGTTCATTGGGGGAATAGTTTGTGAGCGACTTCAGTTTACGGTAAAGCTGTACACGGCTCATCCCCATATCACGGCCCAAATCCTCAACATTCAGTTCCGGATCTTTCATCTTCTCCCCCACCAGAGTCTTGAAGCGGGTAACGAAGTCCTTGTCAAGTTCGCTGACAGATTCTTTCTCTATCGACTGGTTATCACCGAAAAACTGTTTCAGCTGTTTGTGGTTGGCTATAAGATTTCTGATGCGCGAAAGCAGCAGTTGCGAATTGAAAGGCTTGGATATGTAAGAATCCGCTCCACCGTCATAGCCTTGAATACGCTGTTCGTCGAGCGAGCAGGCAGTAAGCAGGATAACCGGAATATGGCAAGTCTGCAATTCCCCTTTCAGACGACGGCAGCACTCTATCCCGTCCATGCCAGGCATCATGACATCGGAAACAATCACATCAGGCACGTATTTCATGGCAAGACGAATGCCTGTTGCCCCATCCGCCGCATCCAGCACACGGAATTCCTTAACAAGCAAAGACTTCACATAATGGCGAATATCGGCATTATCATCAATGACAAGCACAATCGGACAATCTTCTTCCAGAACCTCATCCCCTGATTGGATTTCCGCATCCACCAACGTAGACGAAATCTCTTTCTCATCGGCAGCCAATGCCGGTACGGCAGGATGATACTGCGATATATCCCGCTTCGGAAGAGTAACGGTGAAAGTAGTTCCTTTCTCATTGCTGTGCGCCATGATATTGCCGCCATGCATTTCCACAAAAGCACGCACCAGGGCAAGACCGATACCTGTACCGGCCTGATGTCCGTCTACCTGATAGAAGCGTTCAAAAATGACCTCTACATCAGTGGTAGAAATATAGCTGCCCGAATTGAATACCGACAAACGGAAATGGTTGTCTTCCGCTTCGAGGCGTACCACAATCTTTCCATTCTCCTGCGTGTACTTCACCGCATTGGAAAGAAGATTGAAGTAGATACGTTCCATTTTCCCGGCATCCGCCAGCATTCGATAGTCTACTCCGGAAGCCGGTTCAAAGCTGAAAGCGATATGCTTCTTAAGCAGAGCCATACGAAACGAATCATTCCACCCTTTGAAGCTCTCCAGCAAGTCGAACGGTTCAAGATGCAGTTCCATGCGTCCGTTCTCGACCTTGCGGAAATCGAGAATCTGATTGACGAGGCGCAGAAGTATATGCACATTCTTCTTCATCAGCTCCAGCAGTTGATGTGACTGTCCGCTGATAGAACGATCGGCAAGAAGTTGCTCCACAGGGTCGGCAATCAGGGTCAACGGTGTACGGAAGTCATGGGAAACGTTGGTAAAGAACACCAGCTTGGCATGCGTGGCAGCCTCCAGCTCGCGCGACAGTTGTTCCAACTGGTTTTTCTGCTGTTCCAGTTGGTCGCGTTGCTGCTCCAATTGCTCTTTCCGGCGGGAAAGTTCACGGTTCAGCCGGTTCTTTGTACGCAAGGAAAGATAAACGGCAACCAACAATCCCACAACCAGCAGAAGTACCAGCAGACTGCCGTACAGAACAACCTGCTGCGTGGCATAGCGTGCCAGGTATCGGCTGATTTTTCCGTTCAGGGTTTCAATCTTCTCATCGAGTGAACTGATGTGGGCAGTCTGCATCTTCATGATGGGCGCATTATCACGGTCCACTACCGAAGTGCTCAGAATCGTTTCACGGGGAAAGTCCCGTTTATTCAGAATATCCATCGCAATCTGCATCACACGGTCTCCGCCTGTGGGATAGATAAATGTCGCATCCAATTCGCCCGAAAGCACTTGCTCCACCCCATAGCCTTCGCCGGGAATGGCGTCTGTGCCGACAAAGCGCATTCCCTTCTCCCTTTTCCGGCGCATGGCGGCTGCATAGGCGCCGGCAGCCATACGGTCGTTTTGAGCATAGACCACATCAATTTCCGGAAAGCGGGCGAGCAAAGTATCCATTCTCTCTTCCGCCCGCGAACGCAGCCAAGCCCCGTCTTCCTTTGCCAGCAGACGGATGTCCGGGCAAGCGGATATGACGCTCATAAATCCTTCATGGCGGTCTATGGCAGGAGTAGAACCCGCCAGTCCCGCAATTTCCACCACCGTACCTTTCCCATGAAGCATATTGGACACATACCTGCCTATCGCCTTGCCTATTTCGTAATTGTCCGCACCGACATAAGCGGTGTATTTTTCGGAAAGGATTCTGCGGTCTACCACAATAACGGGAATACCCCGGTCGTAGGCTTCTTCTACAACCGGGGTTATGGGTTCGGCTTCATTGGGAGCGACTATCAATAAATCCACTCCCGCCTCTATAAAGTGCCGGATATCCTCCGCCTGCCTGGCATTATCATCTTTCACTGTACGTATCTCCACTTCTACGCCATCGTAGAAAAGAGCTTCACGCAACATCTCGTTATTCATCTGGTGACGCCACTCGTCATCGCTGCATTGCGACACTCCGATACGGAAACGTACTTCACGCCGGGAACAGGAAGTCACCATGCCGCTGCATACCGACAGAACAAACAGTAACAGGTAAATATATCGTCTCATCTTCTTTCGCTGGTTTAAGTGATTGCAGATGAGCAAAGATAAGAAAAATTATATTCTGTCTTTCAATATTTGCGGTAATTCCGGCATCGCCCCGCTCTGCGTACATACATAAGCGGAAACTTCCACTGCCAGCTTATGAGCCTCCTGCACCGGTTTGCCGCTAAGAATAGCCGAAGTAAAGGCGGCGGTAAACGAATCGCCTGCACCTACCGTATCGGCAACGGGCACTCTCGGAGTTTCCTGGAAAGATACAACTCCCGGAGTAAACACATAGCTGCCGTTCGTGCCGCAAGTAAGAATAAGCATTTTCAAATTGTATTTGGCAAGAAGAATCCAGCACTTATCCTGCAAGTCTATACCCGGATAGCCGAATATACGGCTGATTGTCACCAGTTCTTCATCATTTATTTTTAACACGTTGCAACGGCGCATGGAGTCACAAAGAATCTCTTTGGTATAAAATCCCTGACGCAGGTTGATATCGAATATCTTCAACTGTTCCGCACCATCGGGCATGGTATCGAGAAAACGGTTTATCGTAATGCGGCTGGCCTCATTGCGCTGCGCCAAAGAGCCGAAACATACGGCGCGCGTGTTCAGGGCCAAACGTTTCAACTCGTCCGTAAAAGGTATATTGTCCCATGCAACCCCTTCCTTTATTTCATAACAAGGCACCCCCACCGCATCGAGCGTCACCTGCACCGTACCTGTAGGATAAGGTACACGCTCAATCTGTGTACGCAAGCCTTTCTGCGCAAAAACATCCAGTATTTCATCACCGTCGGCATCAATACCTACTGCACTGACTACACGGCTGTCAAAACCGAATTGTGATACATGATAGGCAAAGTTTGCCGGAGCACCGCCGATTTTCTTTCCTTCGGGCAGGCAATCCCAAAGCGCCTCACCCATTCCTACTACAATCTGATTCATGGTAATTAATTTTATAGTTTTACATATTATCATCGTTACTACAAAGAACGGAAAAAGGTCAGCGTTTGATTTTCATCATATAGAAAAACAAATACAGTACCCCCACCGTCATCACAGCTACCGCACCGCTTTGACCGATAGCATCACTTGCCACACCCATAGCAAGCGGGAATATCGTACCGCCAAACAAACCCATAATCATCAGTCCGCTAACCTCGTTCTTCTTCTGCGGCATTGCCAGCAACGCCTGCGAGAAAATAATCGGGAAGATATTCGAATTGCCGAAACCAATCAGAGCGATACACACATATATCATTGTCATCTCATGGAAAACGAACAGCCCTACCATTGCCACCAACATACATAACACACTGATTCCGAAGAAAGTTCGAGCAGACAGTTTCTGCAAAATAAAAGCTCCGAGGAAGCAACCTGCCGTACGGAAAATAAAATAAAGACTTGTTGCGAATCCGGCATCGGCAAGCGACATGCCCAAACGTTCCATCAATATCTTGGGTGCAGTGGTATTTGTACCTACATCGATACCCACATGGCACATGATGCCCAAGAAACAAAGCAGTATGAACGGCTTTCCCAACAAAGCAAGACATTCGCCGAAAGTAGAAGGACGCCCTTCTTCCTTTTCCTCATGAATAGATGTAGTGCCCAGCCACAGGATAGCGACAACCGCTATCACCATATAAATGGGAAACAGCACTCGCCAGCCCATCCCCAACGAAGGGATAGCCTGTGTAGCCCCCCACATGGCTATATAAGGAGCGAGGAAAGAAGCGATAGCCTTTACAAACTGTCCGAAAGTCAGCGAGCTTGCCAACCGCTCGCCACTGACGACATTGGAGAGCAGCGGATTGAGCGATGTCTGCATCAGCGCATTGCCGATACCCAATAGCGAAAACGAAATCAGCATCAGCGCATATCCGTCTCCAAAAACTGGAAGCAACAAGGATGCAAAAGTCACGGCCAAACTGAGAAGCACCGTTTTCTTGCGTCCGATGCGGTTCATCAGCATACCCGTGGGCACGGAGAAGATAAGGAACCAGAAGAATACAAGAGAGGGGAATATATTTGCCTGGGAATCGGTCAGGTTCAAATCAGCTTTCACATAGTTGGAAGCGATACCTACAAGGTCTACAAACCCCATGGCGAAGAAGCAAAGCATCATGGGAAGCAGCTTTGCAAGCGAATTACTATTATTGTTCATAAGATATCGAAATTTAGTTGTTAACTTTTAAAGTATTTACTGTCAGGTCGTTGACTTTGCAACGCCCTTTATCTACAGCAATGGAAATAGTAGTGTAAGGATGCTGCGGAAATACAAGGTTTGTCATGGCAAAACGTCCGTCACCCTCGAAAGCTTCGATGCTGCAACGGTCTATAAACAGACGCAGGCGTTGCTTGGCTTCTGCCGGACACGGAGCTACTGTTATGGCAGGAAAGTCCTTATTGAAATCCGTAAGTCCGCTTGCAGTACGGTCCATGCTGAATGTGGAGTTCTTCAAGTCGTAAATCATTACAGTCTGTTCATCCTTATCATTGGACAACGTAATGTATACTTTATCGGCCGAGCGGGGAGCCAGTTCGAGATTAATCTCACAGATACCGCTGTTTTCGACCGGTAGTTTCCGGGATACCTTCTTTGTTCCGGCGGAGAAAGCGCCGTATTTCAATGCTTTGCCCGTACGCAATGCGTTTACTTCCGGTGCAGGCGTTGCGGCCAGATAAAGTTCGCCGTCACTGCCTTCGTACAATTCAATGTCGCGCGGCAATGTGTTGGCACTACGGAACTGTTTGGTAGGCACGTTGTTGGCATATTGCCAATTGCTCATCCAGGCAATCACGGTATGCCGCTTTTCGGGCGTATTACTCCAGGATACGGCAGCATAATGGTCTTTTCCGTAATCCATCCACTTGGCTACTTCGGGCTTGGTATCGCAAGTAAAGGTTTTCCCGTCAAAATCGCCTACAAAATACTGTGCCGCACTGCCTCCGAAAGGACCGCCGGGATTGATATTGCAAATCAGCACCCATTTGGTACGGTCTGTTCCGCGCACGGGCAATTCCATGAGGTCCGGACATTCCCATACACCCTCCTGCGCACCATATCCATGTCCGAAACTGCTCTCCTTTGTCCAGTTCTTTAAATCGGGAGAGGAATATATCCACATTTCCTTTTCCAGTGCAGCCGCCAAAACAAGAATCCATTTGCCGCTCTTTTCGTGCCAGAACATATTCGGGTCGCGGCACTCCTTATCGGCGGCAATGATAGGATTGTTTTCATAAACATGGAAAGTCATTCCGTTGTCCAGACTGTATGCAAGGCTCTGTATCTGACTGGCACCGGCTGAAGTATAGATGGCAATGATGGCATCCTTTCCGAAACCTGCCGTATTATCCTTATCAACCACACTGCTACCGCTGAACACAGCGCCCAATCCGTTGGGTTGTATGGCTACCGGATGATGCTGCCAGCTTATCAAATCCTTGCTGGATGAATGTCCCCAGTTCATATTGCCCCACATAGAGCCGTAAGGATTATACTGATAATACAGATGATATTCTCCATCTTTATAAAACATACCGTTGGGGTCGTTCATCCAACCATAGACAGGAGTGTGATGATAGAACGGACGGAACACTTCTCGGTTGGCATCATCAAACGTATCGGAAAGTTTCAGGTCGTTCCAGCAGGCATCGTCCATAGCATCGCGCACATTCGAGCGACTGTTACCGGTATGCACGTCCATAACCACAGCCTTACCTCGATACGGTTCCAGTAAGAACGGCACAATGTAGTCCACCTTGTTCACTGCCAAACGCACTTGAAAAGACTTTTCCACCTTATTATTCACCAATACATTAACAGTTGCTTCCGGAGCCGTTTCCTCCACCGGCAACAAAAGATATTTCTGTGGTTGTTTTACTTGAATCAAGCTGTGATTGGCACCAAGGTAGTGAATTTTCAGTCCGTTGCTACCTTGGGCATGAATCATTCCAACAGTTAGCATTATAGTAGCCACACTAATCAATTTCTTCACATTCATAGTACTGTATTTTTATGATATTAAAATTAAGTTATTTACCCTATGCACGTTGCAAAGATAGGCACTCATGTATCAAGTGCCTATCAGAATTGTTTCAAAATCTCCCAATATTGAAACATGACACGGATTATTTGTATAAATTATTGCTCCACTTGAAGGTTCGGCTTAAGGACGTTATGCACACTCCATTCTTTGAGTGAGGCAAGTTTGTATACCAAAGTCACACCTATGCATAATAAGTGTTCTCGTCTCCATCTTGTGTCGAGGCTATACAAATACTCGCAGAACCCCTGTAAATACAGTGAGCAGTTTTCTCTTCAAATATCATTGATTTTAATATTTCTTCCACATTAGTAGAAGTCAATCTTACTTGCAACTTAAACTACATAATTTATTCTTGACAATTAAAAAAATAAAATTAAACTAGCACGAACTCTTATAATACTGAAGAAACAGAATAGAGGCTTTATGAAAAAGACTATTCTATTCCAGCCAAATAAGTAATGGTGTTTTTAGTTAACAATTCTATTTGATCTTGATACATGTTTGCACCTCCATTTTGATTCCACTCATAAGCCGCTAAACCTATAGCTATGCAAGTACCTTTGCATTCATCGGTGGGATGAAATTCTACCATACCTGCGCAGCACCAATCCGTAACGTGTCCCCAGGTGGCCAATACGGTAGCCTGGTTCTCCTGTTGGAAAGCATCAACAGGATTGCCTGCATCAGGATAGATAGCAGGATAATTGAATCCATTCAAGTCCCACATACAATTGTGATCTTCGCGTATTCCAGGACCTATCAAAGCGAAAGTAGGATGTGAGAAAGCGTCGCAAGCAGGCATACCTGCAAAAGCCGGATGAGTCGTATGATTTTGTTCCATGCCTATGTTAGCATTTATACTCCAAATATCAGATCCTGAACTCCCCTCTCCATTACCAAATATATTCGGATTACGCTCCGTACGTCCCAATGGAACAATATACTGGGTGGCATGATTGGTCAGCAACAGTTTACCACCAGCATTATAATAAGATTTCAGAGCATAAACTACATTTTCAGAAAGAATTACGTCAGGTAACTGCTGCCAACCCACAGCTAAACCGACTCGGTCAATATGCAACCAGATAATTTCAAACTGAGCCAAATCGGTAGTTGTAACTTCATCTGGAGTCAGAACCACACCGTTAACAAATTCTTTCTTAAACCAATTATATGACGCTTTTTCATCATCATCTTCAATCATATCTGCATCTTCAGCAACTACAATGTAAGCAGCTTTGGTGTAATTTTTTTCTTCTTGTTTATAATTGATTTTAGTCTCATCTTCAACGCAATTTAGCACTTCTGTATCTTCGCTTACGTAAAGCACACACGCACTTGTTTGGTTATCAATGCTACAGTCGGCAAAACGATTATTTCTTCCTTCAGGTACTACCACGGTAATAGGATTCTGTATACTGGAAGCCCATTCGCATTGAATCTGATTACTCACAAAATGATTTGCATCTCCTTTTAAACGAATGGCACCATAATCAGCCTCCTTACCGCGTAACTGGTCATTGTCATTCAGCACGAGTTTAAATAAGTTTTTTGAAAATTGGTTATGAGAACCGTTTACTTCCATTACACCAACATAAGCACTTTCCAATGTGTTTTCTGTAACGTTAATTCGGTTACAAGCATTTAATTGCAGTGCACAATCTCCTCCCTGCAGCAGTTGGTTATGAGCAAAGAGCAAATTTGTTTCATTAGATAGGTTACAGGACGTACCGCTTTCACCTGAAGAAAAAGAACTATCGGATATAGTATTCTGTATTCCGCCTAACATAACAAGTCCGTTATTCACTTTGGAGACTCTGCAGTTGGTAATAACCATGGCATCTGCCCCATTTGTTTGAATGCCTGTTTCAAAATTTTCAATCGTCAGATTGGTCAAACGGATTCTGTCATTATCATGTTTCACGTGTATGCCTACCCCTTGCCTTTCGTTCTCTTTACCCGTAATCAGCAAATTCTCAATTTCTACTCCGCTGATACGGTTTCGATGTCCATCCACATCTGCTATTGGGGCAAATTGAATGGCACATTCCATATTGTTTACCAGGAGCTTTGCCTTTTTATCCTGAATTGAAGCACTATTTCCGTTTTCTTCTCCTTTTAGCGTAACAAAATTACGGGTCAACAGTATTGGACTGTCCAAACGGTAGGTGCCTTCCGGAAAGAATAATACGCCTCCTTCGGCAGGCATGTCTTTTATCAATTTGTTAATCAAGTCCGAACAATCGGTGCTTCCATCTGAAGCTAGTCCGTATTGAGTAACATTGATTATTTTCTGATCTGCACATTCGCCACACAGTGTGTAAGTATCATCCGAATTACAAGCACTTGCAGCAAGTACCCATAATCCTACCGTAAATAACGTGAGTTCGAAATAAAATCAAAAAATAGCAAGTTGTCCGTCATTGACAAAATTTACGTCAATGGCGGGCTTCTTTTCAAAAAAGCAGTATGCCGCGATAGCCGACAAGGAGTTGG